>NZ_JAGPYL010000180.1:0-9696 GCF_018070095.1 Micromonospora sp. U56 | reverse complement strand
CGGCTGCACGGCGAACTCGGGCACGTCCCGCCGGCTGAGCACGAGGCGCTACACACGATGACCCACCCGGTCACCGGACCCCTGAAAACCAGCTAACCAACTCTCCATCAAACCCGGGGCTTGACACTGTGGCCATCTCACCGCCACCACCACCCGGAGGCGGTCGGTTCGCCTGCGGTGGACCGGGGGTTCATGTCGGTGGAGAGGCTCATGCGTGCGGGCGGGGGTGCGGGCGCAGGATCCGGGTCCACAGTTGGCGGATCCACCACACGGCGACCGCGATCGCGTAGATGACGCCGAGGATCCCGGTTGCGCGAGGGCTGACCAGCGCGGCGGTGATGACCGCCATAGGCGCGCCGAGGATGAGCCGCAGCAGCGGTTGCCGCACGACGGCCATGATGGTGCCGGCGCCGAGGAGCAGACCGCCGAGGCGGCCGGTGATGTCGATGAACAGGATCATGTCGGGCCAGCGGTCGGCGGTCAGGGAGTACTGGATGCACAGCATCCCGGCGGCCGCCGTCACCACCGAGCTGGTGGGGAAGGCCAGGAGCTGTGACCAGCCGCCCTGCGGTGTGCGCCACTGTCGGGCGGCGATGAGTGCCATCACCGCCGCGACCGCGATGATCGGGGCGATCGGCAGCAGCGCCCACCGCAGGAACGGCCCGACAGCGGTCTCGATGTAGAGGCTGCCGACGACCGCGTACATGCCGGCGATCGCGCTGCCCATACTTGCGGCGGCGAGGATGCCCGTGCCGGTCTGAACGCCGGGTGGGCTGTGGTCGGCTGCGTTGCGGGCGGCGATGGCGGAGGCGATGACCGTGCCGGCGCCGAGGCAGGCGATCAGGGCGAACACCGCGGCCATGGCGAGCTCACCCCAGTTCAGCATCGCCGTGGCGGGAATGACACCGAGGATCCCTCCCATCCACTCCGGGGTGAGGAGGAACTGCGCCACCAACGCCAGAGACGCGAAGCCGGGCACCGCGATGGCGGCAGCCCTGCGCACCGGCGGCACCGCAGCCGGCTCCGGGGCGACAGCATCGCCGCCGACCTGGATGGCGCCGACGTCGGCGGCACCACGCACCGCGGCCAGGTCAGGATCAGCCGCCACGACCGGGGTGATGCCGGTCGCCTCGCTGAGGGTCTTCTGCAGCAGCGGCATGTGAGCGACCCCCCCGGCGCAGTAGATGCCCACGACATGGGCTCGGTCGACTTCCGCTGCGGCGATCGCTTCCACCGTCAGCTCAGCGACCCTATCCAGCGCGGGCCGCGCGGCCTGGTCCAGCAGGGCAGCGTTCAACACCGCGGCGGGGCCGCCTGGCAGTGGCACGGTGACCGCCGGATGGTGGGCAAGGGCGTGCTTGCCCGCCTGCACGCTGGCGGTCAGGACCCACCTGTCTCCTTGCTCGCCGGTGCTGCCGGTCGCCGCTGGGAGGAGCATGGCCGTCAACGCGTCGTCGATGGCGCTGCCGCCGACGTCCGGGTCGGTGAGGGTTGCCAGGACCTCGAATCCTGCCGGGCCACGCCGCAGAACGCTGACCTCCGCGGTGGCGCCGACATCGCAGACGACGAAGAACGCGCCCACGGACAGCTGCACACCTTGGGCCAGCAGCTGGCCGGCCACGGCCACTGGCGCTTCCACCAGGCGAGGCTGCGGCAGGCCAGCGCGGTGCGCGGCGTGCCGCATCCACGTCCGCCGCCGGGGCCCCACCCCGCAGGCACCACCACCCGCACATCCTCCACGCCGACGCCCACCGCCTGCCGGGCCTCACCGGCCACGCGGCGCAGGGTCGCCACGACAAGATCCAACGCGTCGACCTCGGTGCCGGCGACGGTGAGCGTCTGCTCGGCGGAGCGTCGAGGCGCCGGGATGAACCGTCGCGGGTCTGCGGCCGCCGCTTGCCAGGCCCTCTGCCCAGTGAGGACGTTTCCGTCATCGGCCAGGTACACCGCGCTGGACAGTGCCGGCTCGCCGTCGAATCGCAGCGGGAACCACCTGCCGTCCGGCCAGGCCATGACCGCGGTCGTGGTGGCACTGCCGCAGTCGATCGCTAACCGCGCCTCCCCCGGTCGCATAGGCCCCAGTCAAACATGAGGATCACTGTCACGTCACCCATGAATCACGCACAGCCACCGACAGGCAGGCGCCGGAGAAGACATCAGAGGGTCACTACCTGCCGCCCTCAATCGCTTCACCCACTTGGTTACCTTGACCGTTATCGATTGGATGAAACCATGGAACCACGAATGACACCGGTATCCCCCGACGACGTCGCCGCCCTCTGGACGACAGCTGCGACAGCGACCGATCCCGTGGACCGACAAGTCGCGGAAGCCGCCGCCCGGGCGGCCTATCGCGCTGCCGGCCTCCCGGCGCCTTCCCGATTCATCTGGTGCACGTCACTGCAGGAGGCCATCGACGCGCTCGAACACCACATCGGCGAGGGCCACACGCCACTGGTGCGCCAGGTGCGCCGAGACGTTCTCCAACAGGCCCTGTCCACGGCGCGGGCACCGCTGTGGCAGCAGGCATCCGACCTCGAACAGAGCACCGCACACGGCGCCTTCCACCACTTCTTCGAGTGGGAGGGTTACTACGGCGAACAACGCTACGACGGCATGGAGGAACGCTACGACCTGATGGAACACCCCTACCTCTGCTCACCCGTCCTGCCAGCAGAACGGGCGGCACTGCAACCGGTCCTGACCGCCGTGCGCAGCACGTATGAGCAAGTCCTGCGCCCGACCTGGGACGCGCTGGGCCAAGCAGTGCGCCGCTACGCCCTGCACCCCGCCTGGTACTGGCACGACTACCACACCATGGTCGAACAGAACGACGAGGCACGCGCCGTTGTGCAGTACTGCCTACCGGACGCCAATGATCAGTTCTTCGATCCCGCCTGGCATTTCTACCCCGACCTCGTCGTCCTCGCCGCCATCGACACCTATCGCACCGCGTTCGGCACCACCCCGGACTCCGGCTGGAAAGGCTGCAGAGAGGTGGCGTTGGCATCTGGGCCCTGGTGGCCCTTCGCGGACTTCGCCGTGATGACCGAGCGGGTGATCGCCCTGCACATCAACGGGTAAGAGCCGCCTACGCGTCGATGATCAGCACGCCGCGCCGATGCGGATGTCGGTGGCCCACTACCAACGGTTGCGTGGTGCGCTATCCCCCCGAGACGGATGTCGCGCCTCCAGGTTGGGCGTGAGGTGTGATGGCGCCTGCGGTTCCGTCGACGGTCACGAGTTGCCCTGGGCTCAGTCGTTGGGTGGCGTTGCCGGTGCCGACGACGGCGGGGATGCCGTACTCGCGGGCGACGAGGGAGGCGTGTGCGGCGAGGGTGCCGCCGTCGGTGACGACGGCGGCGGCCCGTGCGAACAGTGGTGTCCACGCCGGGGCGGTGGCCTTCGCTACGAGCACATCGCCTTCGCGGAAGTCGGGGAAATCCCGTGGACTGTGGACGATGCGTACGGGGCCGGTGGCCCGACCGGCTGACGCCGGATGGCCCACGATTACCCCAGCGGCCACCTCGCGCGGGCCACGTGCTTCCTGCACCGCCCGGTCGATCACGTCGCCGATCAGCCGGGGCGGCGTGCCGAGGGTCAACGGAGCGGCGAGGCGGCGCTGACGCTGCCACCGCTGGCGCCGCTCGGCGAGGATCTCCGGCTCGATCGGCTCGACCTGGCCGGTCAGGCGACCCGTGACCTCGCCGCGAGTGCAGAAGAACACGTCGTCGACCTGTTCGAGGACGCCCCTCGCGGTCAGTTGCTCACCGAGGCGGCGCACACAGGTGCGCAACACTGGCCAGGCCAGAGTGAAGTCGCGGGCCTGCTCCTCCCGGATGACGGCATACCGCTGGTTGACCCGCAGCAGCTGCTCGAACTCAGCGAGCAGCCGCGGCTGGTGGGCGAGCGCGCGCCGGCACGCCTGCTCGGCGGCGCCGCGTTGCTCGACGACCTGCGCGTGGCGACCGCGGATGTCCGTGGCGGCGGCCAGGGTGGGAAGCTCGGCGGCGACCGGGTGGTACCAGTCGGCGCTTTGCACTGCATGCCCGACGCTGCCCGGCTGGGTGCCGGGCAGACCACGCAGCAGGACCTGCGCGCCACCGTGCTCGTCGGGGAGCACATCGGCAAGGTGCTTTCTGGTGAAGCGGGTCAGGCAGGCTTCCATCTTCCACGCCGAACCGCCGACGATCGCCAAGTACCACAAGTAGGTCCCGGCCTCGCAGCTCAGCGTGTCGACCAGATGGGCCAGCCGGTCGGGCGCCGCGGCCGGGGCTTCAGCTTCGGCAACGGCGACCATCTGCCGGTACGCGGGCAGCTGGATGTCCCGCCACTGCCGGTCCAGATCGGACAACACCTCCCGGTCGGCGGCGGCCGGGTTCCGGCTGACCCGGATCAACGCGTTGAACAAGACCTTGACCGCTCGGCTTCGTCCATGCCACAGCACCCGGGCCAGGAGCCTCGGTGACGGGATCGGTGTGGCGTTGTAGTACCAGCCGTTGACCAGCGCGTACCGGAACGGCACCCGTACCCCGACGCTGCCGTGCATGCCGTCGAGATAGCCGTCTTCCAGCACCGGCAGCAGCCACGTGCCGCACAGCGGCGTGACCGCCTCGGGCAGCCATTCCCCGAGGCGGAAGTTGCGCATCCACAAACCCGGCCCCGGCGCCGTCCACGACACCTGCTCCGGCACGGCCGTCATCGGCCGGCCCTGCAGCAGCCACAGCCTGCCGGCCCGGTCGATGGCCCACTCGACGTCCTGCGGCCGGCCGTCGTACCGGTCGGCGATCCGACACGCGAGCTCCGCCACGGCGTCGGCTTGGACGGCGGCGAGGACACGCTCACCGTCGGGGCCGGACCGGGTCATCACGGTGCGGCTCGCGGTGACCGTCCACTCTTCGCCGGTCGTCTCACCCGACACCAGCGGATCACCCAACCCCGCAACGGCGGCCACCACCGTCTGATCGCGGTCGCCGGTGACCGGATGCGCGGTAAACGCCACCCCGGCCGCGACCGGGTCGACCATCACCTGCACCAGGACCGCCATCGCCGCCGTCGCACCACCCTGCCGCTGGTGGTAGGCCGTGACCCGCTCGCTGCCCGCCGCAGCGAAGCATCGCCGCACCGCCTCACCCAGCCCGTCGGCCGGCACGTTCAGGTACGTCTCGTAAAGGCCGGCATATGAGGCATCCGGTAGATCCTCTGCCGCCCCCGACGAACGCACCGCGAACCGGTCCCCGCCCAGGCCCTCGGCGGCGGCCGCAAGTCGTCGGTCCAGCTGGGGGTCATCGAGGGCTGCGGTGGTGATCACGACCCCGGGCGGCACCGGAAACCCGGCCGCGGACAGTTCCGCCAGCACCGCCGCCTTCCCGCCGATCACCGCCCGGTCGGCCGCGCTCGCCTCCGCCAGGTCCACGACCACCACGTTGGAGACCATCACACCCACCGCCATATGTAGTGTCACAAAGTATTGTGATGCTACAGTAGAGGTGCCGGACGGCAGGGGGCAAGAAGGAAGAAGGGAGAGCCACCGGTGTTGCCGATGCGACCGGACCTACTCAAAGGCCACCTCGACGCGTTGCTGCTCGCGGTCCTGGAACCCGGGCCACAACACGGCTACGCCGTCATCGAAGCCCTGCGTACCGGCAGCGAGGGGGCACTCGACCTGCCAACCGGCACCGTCTACCCGGCACTGCACCGCCTCGAACGCGCAGGCCTCATCGCCAGCGACTGGCAGACCGTCGGCGGCCGCCGCCGCCGCGCCTACCACCTCACCCCAGCAGGGCAGGCCGCCCTCGGTGAGCAGCGGGCAGTCTGGGACCAGTTCTCCACCGCAGTCACCGCGGTCCTGGGCAGGCGGACATGGCCAGCGACCGCCTGACAACCCCAGCCGACGAGGAACGCCTCAAGGCGTACCTGAACGACCTCACCGCACGGCTGCGTGGACCGCGCCGGCGCCGTGAGGAGGTCCTCACCGAACTACGCGACGGGCTCCACCACGCCATCACCGACCACACCACCGCCGGCCTACCCGAAGGCCACGCGGTCACCGCCGCGATCGCCCAGTTCGGCATCCCCCAAGCGGTCGCCGAGGCCTTCGCAGGAGAACTAGCCACCGCCTATGCCAGGCGCACCATCGCCTGGTACATCGCCACGGGGCCCCTCGTGGGCATCTGGTGGCTGCTGCTCCTGCAGCCCCATCCCTGGCGCACCGGCCTCATCGCCCTGCTGGCCGCGATCCCCGCCATCCCACTGATCATCGTCGCGATCGCCGCCGCCGCCGGAACCTTCGCCACCACCGGCCGTCTAATGCGTTGGCTACCCGAAGCCAGCCCCCAACACGCGCTCGCCGCCACCATCACCATCGCCGCCCTCGCGCTCGCAGGGGATGTCACGGTGATCGCGACCTACCTACGGTCAGACATTCCGGCGCAGGTATTCGCCGTCTTCGCCATCGCGGCGAGCCTCGCCCGGATCGCCTGCAGCCTGATCACGATGCGCCACGCCACCGCGATCGGCGCCCCGCGGCGCTGCTGACGGACAACCACCCGCCAACTCAACCCCGTCATGCGCGGACGGACATCCAGCCCGGTCCTCGTTCCACCGGCCTATCGATGGTGTTGGTGCAACGATGGAAGACGTGGGAACTGCGAAAACTGCTACGCCTGCTATCTCGCCTCTTGCCGGCGAGCCGATCAAGCGTGCCGACGCCGAGCGGCTCGCGGGAGTGCTGAAGGCATTCGCCGACCCGGCCCGGCTGCGACTGCTCAGTCTCATCCAGTCCGCTCCCGAGGGCGAGGCGTCCGTCAGTGACCTCACCGCGCCGCTCGGTCTCTCCCAGCCGACCGTGAGTCACCACCTTCGGATCCTCACCGAGGCCGGCCTGATCGAGCGCGAAAAGCGCGGCGTCTGGGCCTACTACCGCCTCGTGCCGTCCTCGATCGCGGCGATCGCCGAGCTGTTGACGCCGCCGCGCAAGCGGGCGACGAAGAAGGCCCGCTGAGCGGGTACTGCCGAAGGCCGGCGCCGGTGCAGGTTCCCAGGCCGTAGGTCGGCAGACCCCGAGGTCGTCGAGGTGGTGGCGGCGCGGTGGGTTCTGCTTGAGCGTGAAGTGCTGGTGGGTGCGGAAGCGGGCGCCAGCCGCCACACCGCCCTCGCCAGCCGGCTCGCCAACAGCGCCAGTCGAACGCTTGTACGATGCGGTGGTGCGGGAAGTGGCGGGGCGCTGGTGGAACGGCATCGTGGGACGGCTGGGCCGCCGGGACGTGTGGCTGACCCGCGAGGTCCGATGGAAGGTCATCGCCCGCGCTGGCGATGCTGAGACGGGTCGGGTACTGCGGTGGGATTTCGACACCGAGTCCGAAGCTCTCGCCATGATCCAGCGCCTGCTCGCCGCCGACGCCGGCGGCAGTTGGCGCAAGCAAGACGGCGACGCCGCCTCGTCCCCACCTCAGTAACCGCTCAAGGGCCCGGCCGGCGGTCGCATCCCGAGAGACGGCGCCGCCGGCCGGAGCTGTGCGGTCAGGAGCTGCAGGTGTTGAGCATGCTCTGCAGGGCGGACTTCTCCGTCGACTGCAGGGTCAGGGCCCAGCTGTATTTCACGGTGATCCACATCTTGCTGTAGGTGCACCGGTAGGACGACAGCGGCGGTTGCCACGTCGAGGGGTCCTGGTCGCCCTTGGCCTGGTTGACGTTGTCGGTGACCGCGATCAGCTGGGGGCGGGTGAGGTCGTTGGCGAAGCTCTGCCGCCGGCTGGTGGTCCAGGAGCTTGCGCCGGAGCGCCACGCCTCGGCCAGGGGCACCACGTGGTCGATGTCGACGTCCGAGGCCGCGTACCAGGTGGCGCCGTCGTAGGGGCTGTACCAGCGGCCGGACGTCGCCGCGCAGGAGCTGTCGACGACGACGGAGGTGCCGTCGCGCTTGAGGACCTGCTCGCGGGTGTTGCAGCTGCCGCTGATGGTGATCCAGTGCGGGAACAGGTCCCGCGAGTAGCCGCTGGTCGAGCCCTGCGCCGCCACCGTCAGGGCGTTCAGCTGAGACTGCGCCGTGGCTTTCGACGGGATGCCGGGAGGCGTGGCCGATGCGGGCTGCGCGTTCACGCCCGCCAGCAGAGTTCCCGCGAGTGCCGCGACGGCGAGCGCGGCGGCGTGTCGTCTGGCGCGCGGGAAGCGGGGAGAGGTTTGGGTGGTCGACATGGCGGGCCTCCTCGTGGTGGTGGACGGCTACCGTCTCTAACGATCATGTCGATCGAAGGGCATGCCTGTAAAGGCACGTCGTACAGCCATCGACTGTTCGGCATCTTCCCGCGCTGCCCGCCACCCCGGTCCAACCATGAAAGAGGGAGGTGAGGACTGTTCGGGTCCGCCAAAGGTGTGTCTCGCGGTGAGCCCGGGCCGCCGGCGCGCCAGCTCACCCGATGCCGGTGGCCTGTTGCGGCCACCGGTCGCGCCGATGCTGGCAAAACCGGTCGAGATCGTGCCGACAGGCCATGGGCTGTCCTATGAGCCGAAGTGGGACGGCTGGCGTGCCCTGGCGTTCCGCCACCAGGACGGGGTCTATCTGCAGTCCAGAGCAGGGCGTGACCTTGGCGGCTACTTCCCGGACGTGCGCGAGGCGGTCCACCAGGCGGTGGCACCCGGTGCCGTGCTGGACGGGGAACTCGTGGTGTGGGCGGGAGAACGGACCGACTTCTCCCAGCTGCAGCGGCGGGTCACCGCCGGGACGGGCCGCGCCCTGGCCAGGAGCCACCCCGCCCACTACTTGGTCTTCGACCTCCTCAGCGCCCCACCCGGCCTACCCCTGCTGGACAAGCCGCTCGCCGAACGCCGCGCCCTGCTGACATCACTGCTCGCCGACGCCCCCGCACAACTCGTCCTGTCCCCGCAGAGCACCGACGTCGGGCAGGCCACCGAGTGGCTGCACACCTGGACCGCCGCCGGCATCGAAGGACTGATGATCAAACGGCTCGACAGCCGCTACGAGCCCGGCAAGCGCGGCTGGCAGAAGTACCGCGCCTACCACACCACCGAGGCCATCATCGGCGGCGTCACCCCCAGCCTCAGCAACCCGGAGACCCTCCTGCTCGGCCGCCTCGACGAGCACGGACAACTCCGCTACACCGGCCGGACCCACCCCCTGCGGCCCGCCCAGCACGCGGAGCTGATCGACCTGCTCGCCCCTCACACCGCAGCACCAGACGCCCATCCTTGGCCGCAACCACTGCCCGCCTCCTGGACAGGGCAACTCGACCGGCCCCAACCCCTCCCCTACACCCCGCTCCTCCCCGCCGTCGCCGTCGAGATCGAAGTCGACACCGCCTACGAGCACCACCGATGGCGCCACCTCGTCCGCTACCGACGCCCCCGCCTCGACCTCACCATCACCGACGTTCCACCCCTCGACAGCCGGTTTTGACGCCCGCCAGCACCGCCACCAGGCCAGAGACGGCCGGTTCGCGACTCCATGGAGCCTTTGCGCCGAGTCCGGCTCTAGCACAACCGGAACATGATCAGGGCGTTATCCACAGACACGAGAGTTATCCACAGCCCCAGGAGCGGCCGTGGCAAGCCTAGTAGTACTTTGTCATGATCGGATGGGGTCTAGGGGTTTTCGTCTGGTGGGGAAGCGGGTTTTGCAGGTGGGGCAGGCGCCGGCGAGGCGGACGAGGAGATGTTGCAGGTCGCGGAGGACTGCGT
>NZ_JAGPYL010000018.1:0-74522 GCF_018070095.1 Micromonospora sp. U56 | reverse complement strand
GGGCGTGCGCCAGGGTGTGCCCGGCGCTCGGGTCGTGGCTGGCGGCGTCGCCGACCCGCACCACGATCCGGCTGCTGCCCGAGCGGTAGGCGATCCCACCGTCGGAGACCTGAAACAGGGCGTTCACCCACGCCTCGGGGGTGTCCCCGCCGCCGCCGGCGGACAGCCCGTTGACCGCGTTCTGCAACGCCGTCGCGTCGTCGGTCAGGTTCTGCCGGACCCGGAACAGCTCCGCGCCGTCGCTCTCGTCCCGGTACGAGGCCACCGCGAACTGCGCGCTCGGCTGCACCGACCGCACATTGTTGATGACCTGCTGAAGGTTGGCCTGCACGTCACCGATGACGGTGCCCATGCTGCCGGTCGTGTCGACCAGCAGGACCACGTCCGGCTTCGGCGGAATCGGCGGGGTGGCGACCACCTTGGCGATGTCGATGCTCGCGCCCGGATCGGCGTCCCGGTCCACCACGGCCGGGTCGACGCCCGGCGCCGCGAGCGCCGGCCCACCCACCACGGTCACCAGGGCCGCCACGGCGGCGGTGAGACCCGCCAACCGACTTCGACCCCGTACTGATGTCACTGCCATCTGTGCTCCTTCGGCTCCACCGCGTCACGACGCGGCCTCTGCCAGGAGACGCTAGGGGTCCGACGGGCCGCCGCCCGTCCGACACAGACCCAGGTCAGGGTCGGGTTGTTGACCCGGCGTGGCGGCTGGACATGCTGTCTGTCACCGCAGTCAGCGTGTACTCGCCGAAGTCGGCGACCCGGCTGAAACCAAGCCCTCGGTAGAGCCGCACCGCGGCGACGTTGTCAGCCCTGACGTTGAGGGCGACGTGGTCGACGTGGGCACGCAGCCGCCCGCACAGCCCGGCGACCACCGCGGCGGCCAGGCCCTGCCCGCGTACCCGGGGATGGGTGGTGACGTTGCCCAGCGCGGCCACCCGGTAGGTGGGCGACCAGACGTGCACCCCGGCCACCGCGACCAGCTCACCCGCCTGCCGGATCCCCACGTACTGGCCGGTGGCGAGCATCCGCGGATCGAACCAGTTGCCCGGATACGCCACCGCGTAGAGCGCGCGCAGGGCCGGCAGGTCGGCCTCACCGAGCACCTCCCCGGCCGGGGTGACCGTGGCCAGCCGCGCCGGATCGGTCAGCGCCATCCGCAGGTGCGCCCCGGCCGGATCGAAGCTGAACCAGCCGCCCAGCACCTCCTCCAGGCCGGGGGACAGGTGCGCGTACAGGCGGGCGGGCAGCATCGGCGCCAGGTCGGCCAGCAGCGCCGCCAGCTCCGGCCGACCGTCCGGCCCGGCGAAGGCGAGCAGCACCGGCGGTGTCACCCCGTGGTAGAGCAGCGCCACCTGGCCACCACGACGGAACCACGACGTGTACGGCCAGAAGAAGTCGTCCAGGTCACCCAGCTGATAGGCGTGCAGCACCGGATCGCGGCGCAGCAGCTCCGCCAGGGCGGCGCGGTCGTGTTCGGCCCGTACCGGCATCGGGTCAGCCACCTCCCGTCACAGCGCTCAACCCGCCCGCCACTGGTCGTAACCGAGCTTCGCCACCAGCGCCAACACCACCACCAGCAGCACGATCCGCACGAACCCGGCGCCCCGGCGCAACGCCATCCGCGCCCCCACCGCCGCCCCGGCGACGTTGCACACCGCCATCGCCGCCCCCAGCAGCCACCACACGTGACCGGTGGCCGCGAACACCACCAGCGCCCCCAGGTTCGTGCCCGCGTTGACCACCTTCGCCATCGCCGAACCGTGCACGAAGTCCGCGCCCACCAGCGCCGTGAACGCCACCACCAGGAAAGTCCCCGTACCCGGGCCGATCAGACCGTCGTACAGGGCGACGCCCACCCCGGCCACCGCCACCGCCGCGACCACCCGCAGCCGGGTCCGCCGCGCCGGCACCGCCACCACCCCCAACCGGGGACGGAACACCACGAACAACGCCACCGACACCAGCACCGCCAGCACCACCGGCCGGTACGCCCCCGCCGGCACCGCCCCCGCCAGCGCCGCCCCGACACCCGCGCAGCACACCGCCAGCCCCGCCGACGGCCCCGCCACCATCCAGTCGATCTTCGTACGGCGGGCGTACGTCACCGCCGCCGTCGACGTACCGAAGATCGCGGCCAGCTTGTTCGTGCCCAACGCCGTCGCCACCGGCACCCCCGGCGCGGCCACCAGCAGCGCCGGCAGCAGCAACAGACCACCACCACCGACCACCGCGTCGACCCAACCGGCCATCGCGGCCGCGGCGAGCAGGGTGGTCAGCGACAGGGGATCCACGGCCGGCCATTCTGCCCACCCGCCCCGACCCGCCGCGCCACCCTGTGGCCGACCTCACCGGCCGGCGACCCCCTCACCGACCGCGCCGACGACGCAGCCACAGCCCCACCGAGGCCACCGCCACGAACACCAGCATCGAACAGAGCAACGCCTTGACCATCGGGCAACTGTGCCACGGCGACGTAGGGTGCAGGAGTGCGCCTGGCGACGTTCAACCTGCTGCACGGCCGCTCCCTGACCGACGGCCTGGTCGACCCCGACCGGCTCACCGCCGCGGTGCAGACCCTCGACGCCGACATCCTCGCCCTGCAGGAAGTCGACCGGGACCAGTCCCGCAGCGGCAACCTCGACCTCACCGCCATCGCCGCCCGCGCCCTCGACGCCCCCGAACACCGCTTCGCCGCCGCCGTCGTCGGCACCCCCGGCGAACAGTTCCGCCCCCTGCGCCACGACGACGACGGCCACGGCGAACCCTGCTACGGCGTCGGCCTGGTCAGCCGACACCCCGTCCGCTCCTGGCAGGTCACCCGGCTGCGCCCCGCCCCGGTACGGTCCCCGATCTACGTCCCCGGCCCCGGCGGCGGCCTCATCCTGCTGCGCGACGAACCCCGCGTCGTGCTCGCCGCGATCCTCGACACCCCGCACGGGCCACTCACCGTCGCCGCCACCCACCTGTCGTTCGTCCCCGGCTGGAACGCCCACCAGCTGCGCCGCGTCGTACGCGCGCTACGCACCCTGCCCGCCCCGCGGATCCTGCTCGGCGACCTCAACCTCCCCGCCGGCGCGGCCCGACTGCTCAGCGGCTGGCGGCCGCTGGGCCGCCGCCCCACCTACCCGGCCGCCGCGCCCCGCGTGCAACTCGACCACATCCTCGCCGACCGGCACGGCCTGGACCGGCTGCCCCCGGTCACCGCCGTCGGCACACCGCTGTCGACGATCTCCGACCACCGGCCCCTCGTCGTCGACCTCGGCTGACCCGGGCGGGCGACCCGACCCCGGCCCGCCCGCCGCCGCGGCCGCCTCAGCCCTGCCCGACGGCCCGCTGCGCCGCCCGCACCGCGTTGCGGAACAACATCGCCACCGTCGTCGGACCCACCCCGCCGACCCGCGGCGTGATCGCCCCCGCCACCTCGGCACACGACTCGTCCACGTCCGGCAGCAGCCGCCGCCCCTCGTAGCGCACCCCACCACCGACGACCACCGCGCCCGGGCGCACATGCTCCGGCCGCACGATCCCCGGCACCCCCGCCGCCGCCACCAGGATCTCCGCCCGCCGCGTGTACCGCGGCCAGTCCGCCACCCCGGTGTGCACCACCGTCACCGCCGCGTTCGCCGTCGGCCGCTTCTGCGCCAGCAGCATCGCCAACGGCCGCCCCAGCGTCGCCCCCCGACCCAGGATCACCACCTCACGACCCGACACCGGCACCCCGTGGTACGCCAGCAACGCCTCGATCCCCGCCGGCGTGCACGGCAACGGCCCCGGCAGACCCAACGCCAACCGGCCCATGTTCACCGGGTGCATACCGTCGACGTCCTTGTCCGGGTCGAGGACGTCCAACGCCCGGTCGTAGTCCAGATGACCGGGGATCGGATGCTGCACCAGCACCCCGTGCACCCCCGCGTCGGCATTGAAATCCGCCAGCACCCGGTGCAGATCCCGCTGCGAGGCCGACGCCGGCAGGTGCACGTGCGGCGACGCGAAACCCAACTCCGCCGCCTGACGCTGCTTGATCCGGATGTACCCGGCGCTCGCGTCGTCGTCACCCACCAGCACCGTCGCCAACGCCGGCGTCACCCCCGCCGCGCGCAACGCCGCCACCTGCTCGGCGACCTCGGTCAGGATCTTCTCCGCCACCGGCTTACCGGGCAGCAGCCGGGCCGTCGCAGTCGTCGGGGAAACAGAAACAGACATGGCTCACCTCGTCCGCGGAGGCCCAGGCGGTCGACCCCCGCGACGAGCTCCCCGATGGTTCACCCATCCCCGTGCCGCCAGTCGCGTCCACCCTCAGCCTGCCACACCGCCAGACCCACCGTCGAACCGCTGAAGAACGCGCCCCGCACACCCGGGTCGGCGCTCATCCGCTCACGCACCCAGTCGACCGCCACCGCCCACGCCGCACCCACCCGCACGCCGGCGATCCTGTCAGGACAGGCACCCGCGCCCCAGCGGCCACTCATCACAACCCGTACAGTCTCGCCGTGATCGAGATCAGCGCCCAGGTTGACCTGTCGCACCCCAGCGACCGGGTCTGGCAGGCATTGACCAATCCGCAGCTGCTCAGCCGCTGGTTCACCGAGACCGAGACGGTCACGCAGGCACCGCAGCGGCTGCTGCTGCACACCGCGGGGCTGCCCGGCTTCCACGCCGCCGTCGACGCCGAGGTGACCGACCAGCGGGCACCCGAGCTGCTCGTCCTGCAGTGCCAGGAAGGCGACCGCCGCACCCAGCTCACCTGCACCATCACCCGCACCACCGAGGGCTGCCGACTGTCCGTGCAGGAAACCATGGAACACGGCACCTGGCCCGCCGAGGACCGCGACCACCGCGAGCGGTACTACCAGCAGACCCTGGCCGGACGGCTCCCCGCCATCCTCGACTGGCTCGCCTTCCAGCAGGTCGACCTGCGCCGCGGCGAGGACCCGCCGACCGCCGAGCTGCCCGCCATCGCCCTGTCCGGCCGCGTACCCGCACCGGCCGACCGCCGACGCCGGCTGGCGATCGTCGCGGCGGTCACCGCGGCGACCCTCACCACCGGCGCGGCCCTCTGGGCCCTGCTGCCCGGCGACGCGGACCAGACCGCCGCACCGGCCCCGCTACCCCCACCACCCACCGCCGGCGCCACCAACGACAGTGCCGCGCCCCGGACCACCCGCAGCGCCCGGCCCTCGTCCGCCGCCGCTCGCAGCACCCCGCGCCCCAGCCGGACCCCCACCGCCACCCCGTCGCGCACAGCCACCTCCGCCGCCCCGAGCGCCGCCACCATGACCGCCCGCTACGAGACCACCGCCACCCGGATCTTCGGCTACACCGGCCAGGTGGTGCTCGACAACCCGGACGGCCCCGCGGCGAAGAGCTGGACCCTCGTCATCACCCTGGCCGAGGGCGGCACCGTCACCAACGCCCAGGGGGGCAACTGGCAGCAGGACGGTCAGGCCGTCACCTTCACCGGCGCACCCGTTCCGGCCGGACAGTCGCAGACCATCACCTTCGACGTCCGCAACCCGGACCCGCGCACCAAGGCACCCGAGGGCTGCACGATCGACGGCACCCCCTGCACCGGCCTGTGACCCGGCGCCCCGGTCAACCCGCGGGATCGAACGACAGCGGCACCAGCCCCGCCAGCGCGCGGTTGGTGCGGTTCGATCGCACCGCCGCCCGCTGCTGACCGGCCGTCACCTCGATGTACGTCTGCGACGACGCCAACGACGCGTGCCCCAGCAACCGCATGATCTCCGCGGCGCTCGCCCCGTCCTCGGCCAACCGCGTCGCGAACGTGTGCCGCAACGCGTGCAGCCGCGCGCCGCGCGGCACCCGGTCACCGATACCCGCCCGCCGATAACAGGAGTCCACCAGGTACTGCAGCCCACCCCGACGCAGCGGCTCACCCCGCCGGTCCACCAGCAACGGCGAATCCGGCCGTACGCTGCGCGACCCGAACCGCCGCACCCGACTGTCCAGGTAGGCCGCCAGCACCCGGTCCAGCTCCGGCTCCACCGGCACCACCCGCGGCCGGCCGCCCTTGCCGGCCACGTCCACCCGCCGCTCGCCGGCCCGCCCGGTCAGCGACGACACCCGCAGCGCCAGCAGCTCCGACAGGCGCAGCCCGGCGCAGAGCGCCAGGGCCAGCACCGCCACGTCCCGCTCCGGCCACGGGTCCCGCTGCCGGCCGTCCTCCCGGGCGACCGAGGCGAGCAACTCCTCCGGGGTGTCCTCGCCCCGCAACGGCTTGGGCTGGGGGAGCGGAGCGCGCGGCCGGCCCACCGCCGGCATCGGATTGCCCGGCACCACCCCCTCGGCCACCAGGAACGTGAAGAAGCTGTTCCAACTGGACCAGGCGCGGTGCACCGAGGACGCCGCCCGGGGAGCGGCGAACCGGGCAAACGCGGCACGCATGACCCGGGGGGAGAGGTCCGAGATCATCACCTGGTCGAGGGGGAGGGGAGTGGCGTCCTCGCCGACCAGGGCGGCGACCGCCCGCAGGTCCCGCCGGTACGCCTCCAGCGTGTGCGGGGAGGGCTTGCGGGTGGCCCGCGCCGTCAGGAACTCCTCGATGAGCCATCCTACCGATTCGTCCCGTTTGTGATGCATAAGGCAAATTATGCAGGTTTTTCGGGTTTCCGGCCAGCCCGCGAGAGAGGGGAGCGGCACAGGCGGAGACCCGCTTTCCGGATCGCCTGTGAGCGGCGGTGCCCGGCGAGCGGTTGACGAGGAATGGCGGGCTGAGGTACAGCGGCGCTGCCCATGACATGGGCGCGAGGTGGCGTCCCAGCCGAACGCCGACGTGGCAGTCGGAAACTGCCACCCGATCATCATTCGCCGCCGGCCCACGACAGCGCCGCCCACCCCTCCCGGAGGAGGCTCCACCCGTGCGACTTGACATAATGTATATTATCGAATGAGGACATACAGGGGCGGTGACCTCGCCGGCGCCGGGTGGAGCTGTCCTGTCATTTCTCATCTGACCTGAGCCATCTCCCGAGCTTTCTCACAGAGTTGAGCCAGCTTGGGCCTCAGTGATCTGGTGCAGTCCCAGGTCCCCGTCGCTTTAGTCACCCCGCCGCAGTTGGTCGACGCGGTGTTCGCTTGGGCTGTCTGCTTGCGTAGTGCCACTTTCTCATCGCCGCGGCCGTGGTCGTGCGGCTGGGCTATCGGCTTCGATTGATGCATTGTAAGAGGCCGGGCCTCTCCCCTGGGCTGCGCTGCAGCGCAGCCCAGGGTGTGGCTGGGGCGGCGCGGCAGGCACCGCCTGTCGGCACATATGTGCGAAGATCGCCCGCATGCGCTATCGATATGAGGACCTGGGAGATCGGGAGTTCCAGCAACTCATCCAGGCTCTGCTGGCGCACTCGTTGGGACCGGGCCTGCGGGCCATGCCGCTGGGCAAGGCAGACGGCGGCCGTGACGCGGTGCACGCCGCGACCGTGTATCAGGTGAAGTTCACCCTGCGCCACGCCGGCGCCGGCGGCGAGGACAGCGCCTGGAACACCCGCGACTTCGACCTGCAGGTGTCGACGGACGGTTCGAGCTGGACGACCGTGGTGCCGGCCCGGGGCAACACCGCCGACGTCAGCAACCACCCGGTGTCGGCGAGCGGCCGGTACGTGCGGCTGAACGTCCCCCAACAAGACCGCGGCATTGGGTGAGAACGTCATCCTGCTCACCAACCTGGCGTGGTCGGCATGGCTGTTCCTCGGGTTCGTGCGTGGCCGCCTGCCCTTCGCCCGCCTGGAACACTGGCAGACCCGTTACGTGATCGTCATGCCGTCTGGGCCTGGACAGTCGTCCTCGCCTTCCCGCTCGTGTTCGACTTCGCCTGAGCCGGATCCGGCCCGCTCATCCTGCCCGGCACAGGGACAGGGTTGAGCGGGCCGTCCGGCGCGTTGGAGAGCACATGGATGATGCCGCGCTCGGGCTTGGGTGGGACTTTTGGCGGATGGCGTCCGCCGTGGCGGCTTCTCGCATCCATCGACCCAGGTCAACCCCGCGACATCCGTTGCCACGCACCATCGCAGGAGGTTGCGCGGGTTAAGGGAATGACGTGTCATTCATTTATGGCCCGTACCGCTGACCCTAACCGCCGGGAGTCCATCCTCGACGCGGCCCACTCGATCTTTGCCCGCAAGGGCTACGCCGCCGCCGGCATCGCCGACGTCGCCGGGGAGTTGGGCATCGCGCACGGCACCGTGTACCGGTACTTCGAGAACAAGCGCGACGTCGCCGCTGCGGTGCTGGACCGGGCGCTCGAGCGAATCGCTGCGGTGGTCATGGCGGAGGACGCGACGGCCACGGAGTCCCTGGCCGAGTACCGGGCACAGGTGGAGCGCCTCGGCCACCGGCTGTACGAGCTGTTCGTCGCCGACGGGGCACTCGGCCGGCTGGTCTTCTACGACCTCGGCGCCGTCGACGACGAACTGCGGGAGCGCTTGCGCGCCGCCCACGAGATGTTCGCCGAGTACACCGCGTCGTACCTCCGAAACGGGGTGGCCAAGGGATTCCTGCGCCCCGACCTGGACGTGGACACGACCGCGCGAGTGATCAACGGCATGATCTTCGAGGGTGCCGCCCAGGTTACGCATACCGATGATCCGCAGCGGCTGCGCGACCGGTGGATTCGTGCCGTCGTCGCGCTGATGTTCGACGGAATCGCCCGTTAGGGAGAGCCCAGGAGGAGCGGCATGGTCCAGGTAGACGTTTTCTGGTCGTACGCGATCGGCGCGGGGTTCGGCACGGCGGCCGCCCGCGCGGCCGTCGCCGAACCGGTCCGCCCGCTGTTGTCCGACCGCCGGTTCACCACGACAGTGCTGTTCCTGTCGTGTGTTTTCGCCCCGAGCGGGCTGTGGCTGGTGTGGCAGTTCACCGGCTGGGAGACCATGCACGCCGCGCCGACGACCGCCGACCTGCCAGCCTGGTTGGTCGCCACCTTCGCGATGACCAACGTGACCCAGGGGATCGTCGGGTACTGCGTGGCCCGGCACCTGTGGCGTAGCGGGCACCGGTACCTCTCGTGGTTGCAGATGCCGTTGGGCTACTTCGCGATGTTCTTTGTGCTGGCGTACGGCTGGGACGGCACCGGGTACCGGCGGTTCTTCGCGCCCACCACGGCAGCATGGCGGGCCGGCGAGTTCGATCCGCTCGGGTTCCTCACCAGCCCGGTGGCGCTCACCCTGTACGGGATGGGCGTGGTCCTGATCCCGACGATGCTGTGGCTGCAAGCGGGGTGGTGGGCCGGCGACGGGCTCGCCCGGGCGCGGGCGGGCGCACTGCTGCTGGTCGTCCCCTTCAGCCTCGGACTCGGTACGGCCGCCGTCGCCACGGTCGCGCTGCGCACCCTCGGCGTGCTGCCTGGACTGCTTGCCTGTGCCGTGCTTGTGGTGACCGTCTTCCATCCGCGAGGGCTCGCTGGGCTGCTGGCACGCGCCTTCCCGCTCACGACCAGGCGGAGTGTTCCGGCGCCGAGCGCCGCCTGAAGAACGCTGCGAGGCTTCCTCGGTGTGGGGCGGCCGTCCGGCCGGACGACCGCCCCGGCCCGGTCAGGGGTAGACGTGCGTACTCGCTGGAGACTGGCCGGATTGGCGTTCGGCGTCGCGCTGTTCGCGACTGGCTGCGGAGGTGGCGACGGACCGTCACTCGCGGGCACCTGGGTCATGGCGGAGAATGGTTCGCGGACGATGACCGTGCGCGACGACGGTTCACTGTCGGCCAGTGTGCGGATCTCATGCACCGGCGCCACCAAGAGTCAGGGCAAACGGGCGTACCGGTTCGAGTTCGACTGCGGCATCACCAAGTACTCGGTGGACGGCACGCTGAGCGCCGACGGCAAGAACCTCACCATGAAGGACCCGAGCACCGATCAGAATGCGGTCTGGAACAGAAAGTAGGGCGCAACGGGGAACTGTGCCGCAGGCAACCAAAGTGGCGGCCAGGGTAGGTGATCTGTTGTCCCCGACTCGTGCGGGCCCTACTGGCCGGGCAAACCGTGCACTGTGCAGCCACCGCCGGTTGGTACCCCGTCGTGAACTGCATCAACGCCTCTGCTGGAACTACATCCGTGGGTTAACGGCGAAGGCTGCGACGGTGCGATTGGCGACCTGCTCGTCGAGGCCGCGCTCAGGCGCCGGTGTGGAGTGTCGGCCGGCATCGGTACCGTCGGCCCATGAGCGCGCGCCCCACTGTCCCCAGTCGAGCGCGAGCCGCCCGCAGGTGCGCCTCTCGCCCTTGAACAGTAGGCCCGCAGCCTGCCCGCAGCCGCGTGAGCCCGGCACGGCAGCGCGAAGCTGCACCCGTTCGTCCTCGTCCGCGATAACACTGGGAATGACGAGCCGCAAATCCGCCATAGTCGCGTAATTGGGCCAGATAGCCCTGAGATTGTTGCGCGCGAAAGACCGCTCGGGGTGCGGGTAGACCATGGTGAGGTCATCGAGGTCGATCACCGCGTTCGCCAAACCGGACTCACGCAGCAGGTCCGCTATGGCACCCGACAGGGTGGACTTTCCCGAGCCCGGCGATCCATGCAGGACGAGCACATCCACGTTGTTCACGAGCGCAGCCACCCGAGCCGGATACCTGCGACTTCGCTGCGGCCTCGGCCTCCGGGTGCACGAGATCGCATGTCGTCGGTTGTCACACGGACGGGTCCCAGGCTACGAGCTGATCGAAGATACGACGGTCGCCTTCGAACTTCAGCGAATCCAGCGGTATGCGGCCGTAGAAGAACAGGACCAGGTCACTGGCCGTGCCCCGGGCGGAGGCGTCGGCCGTGTCGGGGGCCTCGCCGGCAGCGGGCGTGAGGTGGGCGACCTGTGCGCCGTCGTGGGAAAGCCGAAGGCGCCAGGAGTGGCCCTCGGTGGCGTGGTAATCGACGATGGCGGGGTCGTGTGGCCAGGCGACCGTCGTCGCGCAGAGGGTGAACTGGCAGTCGTCGAAACCGTCGAGGGCGACCTCCTCCGATAGCGGCTGCGGGGCACCCACCGTGAGCTGGGCGTCGTAGGTGTGCACCGCGATCTCGGGAACCTGGCGCCGCGCCCATGCACCAGAGGTTTGCGGTGACGGCGAGTCGCCCCACCACGTCCAACAACCGCGGTCCGGGCCGGCCTCACGCAGCGCGTTCGTCAGCTGCTCGACGGACTCGGTCCACCAGGCCAGCAGAGCCTCGCGTTCCCGAGGCGCACCCATGCCGTCCTCCCAAGCCGACTTCTCCGGGGGCGCGTCTGCGGGCCCTGCGGCGACGATGGCGGCTGATTTGCGGCGGCCCATGCCCACGTGTTGCACGAGATCGAACAGCGTCCGCTCGGGATGGGTCGGCACCTGCAGGTCGAGGCTGGGTGCCGCGGCGACCGCAGCGCGGAAGGCGGTCGACCGTTCGTTGATCAGCCGCAGATGATCAGGGAACGTGAGAATTTTGTGCACCCCGGCTTTCTATCACTGTGCTCCGACGACCGGACAGCGCATTTTGCAGCCGACGCGGCGGCCGCCCCGGCACTGATACGTGCCCTTGGATGACGCGTGGGCGCCCCTTCCTCAGATCGGCGATCCTCAGAAGGCAACAGCACCGCTCACGCTGGGGTGCCCGGGTGGCGGATTCTCTGTTGCGGGTGTCCATTCCTCGATGTCGTCGGGCCAGGGCGCGGGGCGGCCGGTGTCGTCCCACAAACCGGTCTCGGCGCCGGTGGCGAGCAGGGCGGCGTTGAGCGCGGCCCGTTCGGCTGGTGGGGGGATGGCCGGGTCGCTCATGGCGTGGGTCAGTCCGCGGCCATGGCCAGGTTCTTCTGGTGAGCGTGGGCGAAGCGGTAGGAGTCAGTGCCGGTCTCGATGATGTTGCCGCCGAAGGTGAGCCGGTCGACGATCGCCGCCCAGAGGCGAGGGTCGGTGAAGGTTTTCGTCCAGCCGGAGAACGACTCGTTGGACGCGAACGCCACCGAGTTGGTCTCCTCGCGTTCAGTCAGTACCTGGAACAGCAACTCGGCGCCGTACGAGTGCAGAGTTCTCACGGTGGATCGGCCGTAAGTGGGCAAGCAGCTCGTCTCGACAGTCGGGCCGTCGCGGCCCAGCCGACCGCTGGCTGGAATCCCGTCCGTGTTGCGGGCTTTCACTGATGCTGCTGGGCAGGATCGGCTAGTAGCAGTTCCCCGGAGGGTGCTTCCGGTATCAAGGCTGCGCCGCTGGCTTGGACGAAGCACCACAAGTTGGCTCAAGATAATGAGAACATGCTTCCGCGCCGATTCTCAAACTCTTGAGCCAGTGCAGCTCAGGTGCTACGCCGCTGGCTCAGGTCAAATGAGACGCGACACGGGTCGAGCTGCCTTCACCGTTCTGGTGCCGAGTGGCGATGCCGACAGAGACCGCAGACCGGCTGCGCCCTGGCAGACGCGAGCGAAGTGGCGCGAGGTAACCGACGACTGGAGCAACGAACGCGCACACCGGTTTCTGACCGCTCGATGCGCAGGAGAGCACCGCTCCCCCTGTCAGGCCGTCGATCGGACGGTGATCACGGTTCTGACGAAAGCCCGGTGCTGCGGAAGGTGCGGCGGTAGGCGTCCGGAGGTACACCGACGGTGCGGTGGAAGTGTCGGCGCAGCGTCGTGGCGGTCCCCATGCCAGCCGCCTCGGCGATGGCGTCGATGCTGTTGTCGCTGTTCTCCAGTAGCTCCTGGGCCCGGCGGATCCGCTGCGTCGACAGCCACTGCAGCGGGGTGGTGCCGGTTACCGACTTGAATTGGCGGGCCAGGTTGCGCGAGCTCATGTTCGCCTGGCGAGCCAGGTCCTCGACGGTCAGCGGACGGTTCAGCCGTTCCATCGCCCAGGGGAACAGGTTGGCGAGGGGATGGTCGTCGCGGGCGGGCACCGGGGTGGTGACGAACTGGGCCTGGCCGCCGGCGCGATGCGGCGGCACGACCAGGCGGCGGGCGACGGCGTTGGCGACCGTCGAGCCGTGGTCGCGGCGGATCAGGTGCAGGCACAGATCGATCGCGGCGGCTTTGCCGGCAGAGGCGAGCACGTTGCCGTTGTCGACGTAAAGCACGTCCGGGTCGACCTTCACCCGGGGATAGCGGGCGGCCAGCGCCTCGGTGTGGGCCCAGTGGGTGGTGGCGCGCAGCCCGTCCAGCACCCCGGCGGCGGCCAGCACGAACGCACCGGTGCACAGCGAGACCAGCCGAGCGCCCGCCTCGTGGGCCGCGCGGACGGCGTCAAGCAGGTCGGGTGGCACGTCCGCGTCGATGTCTTCCACGGCCGGGATGATCACGGTGTCGGCGCGGGCGAGTCGGTCCAACCCGTCGTCGGGTTCCATCTGGAATCGGCCGATCCGGACCGGGCCCGGGCCGCAGACCACGAGGTCGTACCACGGGTCTGCCAGGCCGGAGGGGTCGCGGACGAAGACCTCGCAGGCCATGGCGAGTTCGAAGTGCAGCATCGCGTCGGTGGCGGCGAGTGCGACAGTGGCCATGTCCGAAATTGTATGGGGCATGGCGTTCCAGACACTACTCCGGGGCTGGCCACTGATGGAGGATCTGTCTAGTCGATCTTCCGAGGAGGAACTGCAGATGGGTTCGAGTCAGACCGTGGCGGTGTTCGGGGCGTACGGACACACCGGGCGGTTCGTGGTGACGGAGTTGCGCGATCGCGGGTTCGTCCCGCTTCTCCTCGGTCGCGACGCGGGCAAGCTCGAGGCGCTGGCGGCGTCGCATCCGGGGCTCGAGTACCGGGTGGCGTCGGTCGACGATCCGGCCTCGCTCGACCAGGCTTTGAAGGGCGTGGCGGCGGTCGTCAACTGCGCCGGCCCGTTCGCCTCGACCGCGGGCCCCGTGATCGAGGCCGCCCTGCGCACCGGGGTCCCGTACGTGGATGTGGCGGCCGAGATCGAGGCCAACCTCGACACGTTCACACACTTCACCGACCGCGCTCGGACCGCGGGCGTCGCGGTGGTCCCGGCGATGGCCTTCTTCGGCGGACTGGGCGATCTGCTGGTCACGACGGCGATGGGCGATTGGGTGGCGGCCGACGAGGCGCACGTCGCGTACGGATTGAGCAGCTGGCACCCCACGGCCGGGACCCTCGTCTCCGGCACCGTCTCCCGGGAACGGCGCGCTGGCCAACGTGTCCGCTACACCGGTGGCCGGCTGGAGTACTACATCGACGAGCGGGACCTGCCGACCCTGGATTGGGACTTTCCCGCTCCGGTGGGCCGCCGGAGGGTCCTCGGCGGGTTCACGATGGCCGACGTCGTCACCGTACCCAGTCACCTGTCCATCCCCGAGGTGCGCACGTACATGACCACCGACGCCGCCAGGGACCTGGCCGCTCCGGGCACACCGGCACCGACCGCGGTCGACGAGCTCGGCCGGTCCGCGCAGACGTTCACCGTCGACGTCATCGTGCGCTCCGGCGATACGCAACGACGGGTCGTCGCCAGCGGTCAGGACATCTACGCCATCAGCGCACCGCTGGCGGTCGAAGCGGTCCATCGCATTCTCGGCGGTCAGACGAGGACGAGCGGCGTCGCCTCCGCCGGCGAGATCTTCGACGCGCCCGACTTCCTCCGCGCGCTGTCCGCGCACATCTCGCTCGACCCGGTCCACGAGTCTCGCGCGCCGCAGTTCGCCTGATCGCCGGCCGCAGGTGACAGCCGGACAGTCCCCCGATGTCGGCGTGCCGCACCGTCACGAGCGACAGAGGTTGGCGGGACGCCGGTCGGTGGCTGGGCTGTCCGTCGGGACGGTTACGTCGTGACGTCGGCCCCGACGCCGGCTGGCAGCAGGGCCAGGAGCTGTTGCGTGTGGCCGGGGAGCTCCACGCCGGCGAGCCCGGTGATGAGGTCCCTCAGCGGGAGGTGCTGATCGACCAGGACGGTGCCGTTGGACAGGAGCAGGGTGGGCACCGGGGTGTCGAGTTCGGCCTCGCTCAGCCCGGGCCCGCCGAGTGCGCAGAGGGCGTCCCCTTGGCAGCGGATGCGCTCGCGTAGCCCCGCGTTGCCGCTGGCGAGGGTGATGACGCGCTCGATGGTCCAGGGGTCGAGCGCGATGCGGTTGTCGTACGTCGTGTTCGTTCCCGCCGCGACGGCGGACGCGGCGGCGATGGTGGCGGCGTTGACGAGGGCGACGTGCGCCAGGATCTGATCGGCGTTCCACTCGCCGGCCGGTGGGACGGGGCTCGTACCGCCGGAGCCGGCCACGGTCGCAGCGGCGTCCAGCAGCGCGCGGTACGCGTCCCGGAGCGGCGTGGTGTCCATCGTGTCTCCTTTTCCGGGGCTGGGGATCTGCCGGCTCAGGTGTGCGCCGGGGACATCTCCCATGGCGCCTGTGGCAGGACGTCGCCGGTCTCGAGCAGTGACTTGAGGTTCGCCAGCACTGCCGGCCAGCCGCGGGAGATCCCGTCGTGCATCGCCAGGTTGGCGAGGTTCTCGTGGGTCACGGTGAGGCGGACGATGTCGTGGTGCGGTTCGACCAGGAAGGTGACGACCGACGGTTCTCGTGGCAGCTCGGCGGCGGGGGCGTCGTCGAAGGTGATGACCAGGCGGGTCGGGGGCTCGACCTTGATCACTTCACCGACGACGTCGACGACACCTGAGCCGTCGGCGCGTCGGTGTTCCCA
Source organism: Micromonospora sp. U56 (assembly GCF_018070095.1). NCBI lineage: Bacteria > Bacillati > Actinomycetota > Actinomycetes > Micromonosporales > Micromonosporaceae > Micromonospora > Micromonospora sp. U56. Next base: position 58,922 of record NZ_JAGPYL010000018.1, on the reverse strand, counting down.
GGTCGAGCCCGGCTGCCAGTCCGAGACGTTGGCGTGCCCCCAGTAGCGCGCCGTCAGGTCCGCGTCGGTGAGGGCCTGCCACACCTGCTCGGCGGTGGCGCGGATGTAGGTGGTGTAGACGTAGGTCGGCACGGGCGTGGGTTCGGTGGTCATGGCGTACTCCTCTGCCTGGTTCTTGATGGCGCTGATCGCTTGCAGGCGGGGCTTGTCGAACGAGGAGATCCAGCGCTGCTCGATCTCGTGGATCGGTGTGGGGTTGAGGTAGTGCAGCCGTTCGCGTCCGCGCCGGACGACGGTGACGAGGTTGGCCCGCTGCAGGATGTCCAGGTGCTGCGTCGCTGACTGGCGCGCCATGTCGAGGTGTTCGCACAGCTCGCGCAGCGTCTGGCCGTTCTGCTCCCGCAGCCGGTCGAGCAGGAGCCGTCGGGTGGGGTCGGCCAGTGCCTTGAAGGCCGGGTCCATCCCGCTCGCGTCGGTACTCACCCAGCCATCATGCAGGCATATGCCTGCCTAAGTCAACGACGAGCGCTCAGCGCCCGGGATGCGGGTGAAGGCACTGCCCCCGGATGGCCGGTCGGCTCAGCGGATCGACCGTCGAGCACGGGCCGGGGGGCACGAATCGGGAAGGCTTCTCACCCCTTCACCGGAGAGGAGGCAGCATGCTTTCCGCACTCGACGTCCGGCACACCCCCGGAGCCCCGGGGGCGTCGCTCCGGGGCTCGGCTCACATGCCGCCGGCGACCCGCAGCACCGCGCCGGTGGTGTAGGAGGCGTCGGCGCCCAGCAGCCAGGCGACGGCGCCGGCGACCTCGTCGGGCTCGCCCGGTCGGCCCATCGGCACCCGGCCGGCGTTGCGGTCGGGGCGGTCCGGCATGCCGGACAGGGCGTGGATGTCGGTGCGGATGAGGCCGGGGGCGACGGCGTTGACCCGGATGCCGTGCGGGGCGAGTTCCTTGGCCAGGCCGATGGTGAGGGTGTCGGTGGCAGCCTTGACGGCGGCGTAGTGGATGTACTCCCCCGGGCTGCCGAGGGTGGCGGCGGCGGAGGAGATGTTGACGATGGCGCCGCCGGTGCCGAGGCGGCGGGCGGCCTGCTGCGCGCAGAGGACGTAGCCGATGAGGTTGACGTCGACGACGTGGCGCAGGTCGTCGGGGCGCAGGTCGGTGAAGGCCCCGATGGGGCTGGTGACGCCGGCGTTGTTGACCAGGCCGGTGAGCGGGCCGAGGTCGGCGGCGGCGGCGAAGAGCCGGGCGACCTGGTCGGGGTCGGTGGTGTCGGCGGGTACGGCGACGGCCTGGCGGCCGAGGGCGCGGACGTCGGCCAGCACCGCGGCGGCGGCGTCGTGGTCGCGTCGGTAGCCGATGGCGATGTGGTGGCCGTCGTGGGCGAGGCGGCGGGCGACGGCGGCGCCGATGCCGCGGCTGCCGCCGGTGATGACCGTGACCGCATTCAATGGACCGCTCCCCTGCCCCCGTGTGGTGGCGACGCTACCGTTTCGGGCACGGGCCGGTCACGGAGAGGGTGGTCACACATGACGCGGGCGTTGGTGCTGGGCGGCGGCGGGGTGACCGGGGTGGCCTGGGAGTGAAGGCTGCTGGCGGGCCTGGCGCAGCGGGGGGTGGTGCTGGCGGACGCGGACCTGGTGGTGGGGACGTCGGCCGGGTCGGTGGTGGGCGCGCAGTTGTGTTCGGGGCGGCCGGTGCGCGAGTCGTACCAGGCGCAGTTGGCGGCGCCGACGGGTGAGGTGGCGGCGCGGTTCGGGTGGTCGGCGGTGGCGCGGCTGGTGTGGGCGGGTGGTCGTACCCGGGACGCGGTGCGGGCCCGGACGCGGGTGGGGGCGATGGCGGTGGCGGCGCGTACCCCGTCGGAGGCGTCGCGACGGGCGGTGATCGAGGCCCGGTTGCCGGCGCGGGAGTGGCCGGCGCGGCGGTTGCTGGTGACGGCGGTGGACGCGATCTCGGGTGAGTTCGTGGTGTTCGACGCGGCCAGTGGGGTGTCGTTGGTGGACGCGGTGGGGGCCAGTTGCGCGGTGCCGGGGGTGTGGCCGCCGGTGACGATCGGGGATCGCCGGTACGTCGACGGTGGGGTGCGGTCGGTGGTGAACGCGGATCTGGCGGCGGGCGCGGAGCGGGTGGTGGTGCTGGCGCCGGTGACGTCGGGGTTCGGGCCGATGCCGCGCCTGTCGGCGCAGGTGGCGGCGTTGCGGTCGGTGGCGCGGGTGGCGGTGGTGTCACCGGATCGGGCGGCGCGGGCGGCGATCGGCCGCAACATGCTGGATCCGGCGCGGCGGGCGGCCGCGGCGCGGGCGGGGTTCGCGCAGGCCGAGGCGGTTGCCGCCGACGTGGCCGGGGTGTGGGGCTGATCGCTTAGGCTCACCGCGCGTCGTCGGTCGATCGGTGGAGGTGCGCGGTGGGTGTGGGTGTCGGTGACCTGGTGGAGGATTTCGAGCTGCCGGACCAGACGGGTACGCCGCGGCGGCTGTCGGAGCTGGTCGCGGCGGGGCCGGTGGTGCTGTTCTTCTACCCGGCGGCGATGACGCGGGGGTGTACGGCGGAAAGCTGCCACTTCCGGGATCTGGCGGCGGAGTTCGCGGCGGTGGGCGCGCAGCGGGTGGGCATCAGCCGGGATCCGGTGGAGAAGCAGGCGGAGTTCGCCCGGCGGCACGGGTTCGACTATCCGCTGCTGTCGGATGTCGACGGTGTGGTGGCGCAGCGGTTCGGGGTGCGGCGGCGGTTGCCGTTGGGGCCATTGAGCATGCGCCGGATGACGTTCGTGATCGGAGCGGACCGGCGGGTGCTCGCGGTGATCCACAACGAGTTGGGGATGAACGAGCACGCCGACGGGGCGTTGCGGGCGCTGGGGGGTTGATCTTCCGGTTGTCGGGGCCGGCTGGTATCAAGACAGCTGTCAAACACATGTACGGAAGAGGGCTGTGATGGCGGGCCAGGGTTTGTCCGAGGACGAGGTGCACGGCATCCGGGAGGCGTTGGCCGCCGGGCGGAAGCCCAAGGTGGTGTTCACGGCGTCGGCGGGGCAGATCGCCGGGCAGGTGGGCCAGGTGGTCGAGCTGACCGACCCCGAGGTGTCCGAGGAGTTCGTCGTGGTGCGCTTCGGCCGCGACGAGTTGCCCTTCTCCCCCGCCGACGTGGCGGTGGCGCCCCGGGGCACGGGGCGGAAGGTGGCCGAGCCGAAGCCGGAGCCGGAGGTGGAGCAGCCGCCGGCGGCGCCGGCGGAGCCGGAGTTCGTGTTGGACCGGGTGCCGGCGCCGCGTCGGGAGGAGTCGAAGGTGGAGCAGCAGGTGGAGGCGAAGCCGGCCCGGCGGGCGGTGAAGGCGGCGAAGCCGAAGGGCCCGGCGGGCCTGACGGTGACCCTGGCGTACGCCGACGGTGAGTGGACGGTGGCGGCGCAGCAAGGTGCCAAGGCGCTGGCGAAGCCGTACGTGGTGAAGCCGGCGGAGGCGTTGAGGATGGTGGCGCTGGTCGACGTTCCGGGGGTGCACGAGGCGGTGGAGCAGATCATGGCCGCGGAGCGGGCCGAGGCGGAGCAGCAGGCGGAGAAGCTGCGCGCGGAGCTGGCGGAGATCGAGGCGCGGCTGGCGGAGTTGCGCGAGGCGCGCTGACCGGTGCCGGCGGCGCGCCGCATCCCGGCTCACGTCGGCGAGGGTGCGGCGCGCCGCCGGTCGCCGGGCGGTGGTGTTGTCACCCGGCTCACTCGCCCGACCCTTCCCACTGATACCCCTGGGGGGTATGGTCGGTGGCACCGAAGGGAGGTCCCGTCATGGACCACGGAACCCGTCACCACCCGCCCGCCACCGCCGGCCACGGCCACCACCCGCCCGCCTCGCCGGGCACGGCGGCGGCGACGTCGTGGACCACGGCCGCGCAGGCCACCCTGCACTGCCTCACCGGCTGCGCGATCGGCGAGGTGCTCGGCATGGTCATCGGCACGGCGCTGGGCTGGTCCGCCCTGCCCACCGTCGTCCTCGCGGTCGCGTTGGCGTTCGTCTTCGGCTACGCGCTGACCATGCGGGGCGTGCTGCGCGCCGGCGTGGACGGGCGTACCGCGCTGAAGGTGGCGCTGGCCGCCGACACCGTGTCGATCGCGGTGATGGAGATCCTCGACAACGCGGTGATGCTCGCGGTGCCGGGCGCCATGGAGGCCGGGCTGACCAGCTGGGTGTTCTGGGCGTCGCTGGCGTTCGCGCTGCTGGTGGCGTTCCTGCTGACCACCCCGGTCAACCGGTGGCTGATCTCGCGCGGCAAGGGCCACGCGGTCGTCCACGCCTACCACCACGCGCACTGACCCCGCATGACGGCGGCCGGGCCACCACCTGTGGGCGGCCCGGCCGCCGTTCGCGCCGGCCGGGATGCCCTGCGAGCTCAGAAGTAGTCGAGCAGTTGCGCCGCTCCCCCGGCCGCCAGCAGGTCCAGCGCGCGCGGGTCGGTGCCGGTGGCGTGCAGCAGGCCGGCGTCGGCGACGGACGCGGCGGTGCTGGCGCCGCTGTAGAGCAGGGCGAAGCCGCGTACGGACAGGTGCAGGTCGACCTCGGCGGTGACGCGGGTGAGTTCGGCGGCGCCGTCGGCGACCGCCAGCCGCCAGGTGCCGGTGTTCCAGTCGGCGAGTGAGTCGGTGAGGGTGAACTCGACGGTGCCGCGGGCGTGGGCGGGCCAGCCGCGGGCGGCGACGGCGCGGGTGACGTCCACCGGCCGGTGCATCCACGGTTCCTGCTCGTGTTCGCGGACGGCTTCCAGCGGCAGGTGCGCGCTGACGGCGTCGCCGTCGAGCAGGCGCAGCCGCACCGTCGGGGTGACGCTGTGCCAGCTGGCGAGGACGCCGGCGAGTTCCCGGGCGGCGTCGGCGGTGGTGGCGAGGACGTCGTGGACGGTGAGCACGGCGTCGTCGCCGTAGCCGCGGCCGCGGTCCCAGCTGGCGTAGCCGACGAGGTGCCCGTCGTCCTCGACGAGGGTGAGCCCGTCGAAGGGCAGGGTGTCGGCGGTGGTGTCCAGGTCGAAGAGGTCACCGCGGCGGGTGAGCAGCCCGCGCCGGTCCCGGGCGAGGCGTTCGTAGAGGGCGACGACGGCCGGCATGTCGTCGGGTGTGCCCGCGCGGACGCTCAGGTGCGCCGCCGGGCGGTGCCGGGGCAGCGCCACCGTGGGCACGTCGACGGTGCGCATCACCCCGGCGACGTCCCAGCCGCAGGCGCGGTAGGGGGCGGTGACGGTGGGGAACAGCGCGCTGACGGCGGCGCCGCGCTCGTGGGCGCCGCGCAGCAGGCCGGTGAGCAGGGCGCGGGCCACGCCCCGGCCGCGGGCCTCGGGGGCGACGGCGACCCCGGCGACGTCGGCGGCCGGCACGGCCCGCCCGGACCACCACTGCTCGTGGTGCAGGTCGACGGCCTTGCCGAGGAGCCGGCCGGTGTCGTCGAAGGCGCCGTAGCGGGTCAGGCCGGGCACCGCGACGGTGGCGTGCGGCGCCGGTTGCGGGTCGGAGCCGAAGGCGCGCCGACCCAGGTGCCAGGCGTCGGTGAGGTCGTCGACGGTGAGCTCACGCACGTGCGGGGGGCCGGCCATCGGCCCACCATAGCGGCGCGGATCTTGAGGGTGGGCGGATTTTCCGGCGGGGAACAGCCCGCGGGGCCGGTGCGACCCCCTCGCCCGGCCCCGCGTCCCGCGCCCCCGCAGGTTCTCAGTGCTGCGGGATGTTCACTACCCCGATCCGCTTGCGGAACACCCAGTACGTCCAACCCTGGTAGGCCAGCACGATCGGGGTGAAGACCACCGCCACCCAGGTCATGATCTTGAGGGTGTAGGGGGTGGAGGCGGCGTTGGTGGCGGTGAGCGTGCCGGCGGCGTCCAGGGTGGACGGCAGCACGTTCGGGAACAGCGCCGCGAACAGGGTCGCCACGGCCAGGCCGATCGCCACGGCGGTGCCGGTGAACGCCCAGCCCTCCCGGCGTACCCGGGCGGCGGCGAGCGCGCCGAGCAGGGCCAGGGCCGCGCCGACGGCGAACACGACGGCGGCGGTGCTGGAGCGGATGCTCAGCGTCCAGGTCAGGAACGCCACCGCGGCCACCGCGGTGCCCGCGCCCAGGCGCACGGCGAGCGCGCCGGCCCGCTGCCGGATCTCGCCGGTGGTCTTCAGGGCGAGGAACACCGCGCCGTGGGTGAGGAACAGCGCCGCGGTGGTCACCCCGCCGAGCAGCGCGTACGGGTGCAGCAGGTCGACCAGGCCGCCGACGTACTCGTGGTCGGCGTCCAACGGCACGCCGCGCAGGATGTTGGCGAAGGCGACGCCCCACAGCACCGCCGGTACGACGGAGCCGACGAAGATCGCCGTGTCCCAGCGGCGCTTCCAGGACGCCTCGGGGCGCTTGTGCCGGTACTCGAAGGCCACGCCCCGGGCGATCAGGGCGAGCAGGATCAGCAGCAGCGGCAGGTAGAAGCCGGAGAAGAGGGTGGCGTACCACTCGGGGAAGGCGGCGAACATGGCGCCGCCGGCGGTGATCAGCCAGACCTCGTTGCCGTCCCAGACCGGGCCGATGGTGTTGATCAGGACGCGGCGTTCCCGGTCGTCGCGGCCGAGCACGGGCAGCAGCATGCCGACGCCGAAGTCGAAGCCTTCGAGGATGAAGTAGCCGGTGAAGAGCACGGCGACGAGGAGAAACCAGACGGTCGTCAGTTCCACGGTGGGCTCCGGGTCAGTAGGCGAAGGCGAGCGGGCGCTCGGCGTCGTCGTGGCTGTCGTCGATCGCCGGATCGGGAGTGAGGTCGGGCACGCCGGCGCGGGCGTAGCGGACGAGCAGCTTGAACTCGATGACGGCGAGGGTGGCGTAGATCAGGGTGAAGGCGGTGAACGAGGTGAGCACCTCGGTCAGCGAGACGCTGCGGGACACGCCGTCGCGGGTGAGCATCTCGCCGAAGACGATCCAGGGCTGGCGGCCCATCTCGGTGAAGATCCAGCCGAAGGAGTTGGCGAGCAGGGGCAGCACCGGCATGACCAGGCCGGCGCGCAGCAGCCACCGGCTGGTGGGGGTGCGGCCCTTGCGCTGCGACCAGAGCACCAGCAGGGCGATCGCGGCGGCGGCCAGCCCGAAGGCGATCATGAAGCGGAAGCTCCAGTAGGTGACCGGGATGATCGGGGTGTAGCTGCCGGCGCCGTACTGGCTGGCGTACTGGGCCTGCAGGTCGTTGATGCCGTGCACGGTGCCGTTGGGGTCGCCGGTGCCCAGGTACGACAGCAGGTACGGGATCTTGATGGCGAAGAGCTCGCGGCTGCCGTCGAGGCTGCCGACGGTGAGCACGGAGAACGAGGCGGGGCTCTCGGTGGTGTAGAGACCCTCGGCGGCGGCCATCTTCATCGGCTGCACCTGCGTCATGATCTTGCCCTGGATGTCGCCGGTGATCACGACCAGGGTGGCGGAGACCAGGACCACCCACGAGCCGAACTTGGTGGCGAACCGGTACGCCCCGGTGTCGGCGCTGCCGCGGTTGCGCATCACGTGCCACAGCCCGACGGTGACCACCAGCGAGCCGGCGACCAGGAACGAGCCGGCCAGGGTGTGCGGGAAGGTGATCAGCGCGACCTTGTTGGTGAGCACGGCGAGGAAGTCGGTGAGTTCGGCGCGACCGGTGTCGGGGTTGATCCAGTAGCCGACCGGGTTCTGCATGAACGAGTTCGCGGCGAGGATGAAGTAGGCGCTGAGGTTGGTGCCGATCGCGGCGGCCCAGATGCTGGCCAGGTGCGCCCGCTTGGGCAGCCGGTCCCAGCCGAAGATCCACAGGCCGATGAAGGTCGACTCCAGGAAGAACGCGACCAGCGCCTCGATCGCGAGGGGGGCGCCGAAGATGTCGCCGACGAAGCGGGAGTAGTCGCTCCAGTTCATGCCGAACTGGAACTCCTGCACGATGCCGGTGACCACACCCATCGCGAAGTTGATCAGGAAGAGCTTGCCGTAGAACTTGGTGAGCTTGAGGTAGCGCTCGTTGCCGGTACGGTGCCACAGCGTCTGGAGGATGGCCACCAGCACCGACAGGCCGATGGTCAGCGGCACGAATAGGAAGTGGTAGACGGTGGTGACACCGAACTGCCAGCGGGCGACGTCCAACGCGTCCACCAGTAACCCCCAGCTCTTCATACTACGAGACGTAGTAAATACTACTGCGCGTCGTAGAGATGGGGGCAGGGCCGGGGGTCCCGACCCGCCCCGGGACCAATGACCCTGATCACCTCTGCCACCCGACCCGGGATCGGTGCCCGCCCTCACCCGGCGGCGTGCGACCATCCAGCACTGATGGACACCCCGACCGCCACCTGGCGGCCGCCGCTGTTCTGGCGCGCCGTACAGGTCCTCGCCCGCCTCCTCGTCGCCCTACTGGCCCGGCTGGAGGTCAGCGGCGACGTGCCCGAGCACCTGCGCCGCGGCCCGCTGATCCTGGCCGCCAACCACATCAGCCCGTTCGACCCGGCCGTCCTCGCCGCGGCCTGCCAGACCCGCGGCATCGCCCCCCGGATCATGGCCACCGGCGGGCTCTTCCGCGCCCCGGTGATCGGGGCCCTGATGCGCCACGCCGGGCACCTGCGCGTCGACCGGGGCACCGCCGGGGTGCACCGGGCCCTCGACGACGCCGCCGCGGCCGTGGCGCGCGGCTCGGTGGTGCTGGTCTACCCGGAGGGCCGCATCGGCCTCGATCCGGGCCTGTGGCCCGAGCGGGGCAAGACCGGCGCCGCCCGGCTCGCCCTGGCCTGCGGCGCCCCGATCATCCCCGTCGCCCAGTGGGGCTCGCACGAGGTGCTGCCCTACCGGACACCTGAGGGCATGCTGCCCGGCATCGCCCGGTCGCTGCTGCGCCGACCGGTGATCCGGGTGCGCTTCGGCGACCCGCTGGACCTGCACGACCTGACCCACGGCGCACCCGGCGCCGCCCGGCGGGGCACCGACCGGATCATCGACGCGATCACCGACACCCTGGCGCCGCTGCGCCGCGACGAGCCGGACCGCCCCCGCCACGTCGACCCGGGCCGCCCCGTCGACACCAGCCGCGCCTACCGCCGCCGCCCGCCGGGCTGACCCCACCGCCTGCTCGCCCGACTGCGCGGGTGGAGTCGGTGCCGGCCGGGTGGATTTGCCTTCGAGCGCACGCCAACGGTGAGAGTCTGCCCGGTAGGCAACGGCGAGGGAAGGCAGGCAGGGCATGAGCGAGCAGACGGTGCTGGTCACCGGCACCTCCACCGGGATCGGGCTGGAGATCGCGCTGGGCTGCGCGCGCGCCGGCTGGCGCACCGTGGCCACCATGCGCGACCCGGGTCGCGCCGACCGGCTGCGCGAGGCCGCCGACGCCGCCGGGGTCGCCGACCTGATCGACGTACGCCGGCTCGACGTCACCGACGCCGACGCGGCCGCCGCCGCCGTGGCCGAGACGGTGTCCGCGTACGGGCGGCTCGACGCGGTGGTCAACAACGCCGGCGCCGGGCACGTCGGCACCCTGGAACAGGAGACCGTCGACGACGTACGGGCCGTCATGGAGGTCAACTTCTTCGGGGTGCTGCACGTCAGCCGGGCCGCGCTGCCGCACCTGCGGGCGTGTCGGGGCCGGCTGGTCACCGTCACCAGCGTCGGTGGGGTGGTCGGTCAGCCGTTCAACGAGGCGTACTGCGCGGCGAAGTTCGCCGTGGAGGGGTTCATGGAGTCCCTCGCGCCGGTCGCGGCGGGTGTCGGGGTGACCGTCGCCGTGATCGAACCGGGCGCGGTGGCCAGCGAGTTCGTCGCCAACGTCGGCGTCGACCGGGACCGCGCGATCGAGCGGGCCGGGGTGTACGGGCCGGCGCTGCGCGCGTACCTCGACCGCGGCGCCGGGGTCTTCGCGGCGGCGCAGTCCCCGGCGGACGCCGCCACCGTCGTCGTCGCGGCCGTCACCGGCCCGACCCCGTCGCCGCGCACGCAGACCTCGACGACGGCGCGGGAGTTCGTCCGGGTGAAACTGGCCGACCTCGCCGGGACGGCGGTCACCGACCTGACCTCCGGCTGGCTGCGCTGACCCGCCTCAGGGCCTGCGTCAAAGACCCTGGCCGGCGGCCAGGAAGCGGCGCAGGGAGGTGGTCAGCGCCGCCACGAACCCCTCCCGCACGTCGGCGGCGACCCGGTCCAGCGACAGGTACGGGTTGAGGTCCTCCAGCTCCACCAGCAGCAGCCTCCCGTCGACGGTGCGGCAGGCGTCCACCCGCTGCACGCCGTGGGCGAGGGTGTTCCAGCGCACGAAGCGGCGGGCGAAGTCCAGGTCCGCCCCGGTCGGCGCGTACGGCGCGAGGGCCCAGCGCCGCCGCGGGTCGGGAGCGTGCAGGGCGTACTGGAAGGCGTCGTCGACGAAGTAGAAGGACACCTCGTACCGCAACGGCACCCGCGGCTGGATCAGCGACTGCCCGTCGACCGCCTCGGCGAGCCGGTCGCGCGCGACGATCCGCAGGCCGACGGAGTCCGCGCCGGCGACCGGCTTGAGCACGTACTCGTCGGTCGGCGGCAGCCGGTCGACGTCGGCGAGCCGGTCGACGGTCGGGATCACCGGCTCGCCGGCGGCGGTCAGTTCCACCAGGTACCGCTTGCCCGCCATGTCGCCCCGGCCGGTCAGCGGGTTGTACACCCGCACGCCCCCGGCCAGCACGGCGGCGCGGAACGCCTCGTACGCCTCCCGGTAGGCCAGGACCGGGCCGCTGTTGCGGACCACGACCGCGTCGAAGCGGTCCATCAGGGCGGCCGCGTCGCGGGGATGGCACAGCGCCAGGTCGAAGTCCTCGCGCAGCCGGGAGGTCAGGAAGACGTCCTCGTCGCCGTAGCGGCGGCCCTGCGCCGGGTAGGCCAGGTCGGTGACGAACAGGATGCCGGGCCGCACGCGTCTCCCCCGCCTCACGCCGGTCGCGGCGGGCGCGCCGCGACGTCGCAGGGCACCGTACCGGGTGGCCCGACCGGCGACACGGGGTGCTCGCCGGCCGGTCGTCCGCGGGCCACCGGGGCGGGGCATACTGCGCTGCGTGCTGACCCGATACGGCTACCTCGACGCGCCCGCGCCGCTGGCCTTCGCCCACCGCGGCGGGGCCGCCGAGGGCGACGAGAACACCGTCGAGGCGTTCGCCCGGGCCGTCGGCCTCGGCTACCGGTACGTAGAGACCGACGTGCACGGCACCGCCGACGGGGTGGCCGTGGTCTTCCACGACGCCACCCTGCAACGGATCACCGGCGAGCGGGGGCGCATCGCCGACCTGCGCTGGGCGGACCTGGCGTCGGTGCGGGTCGGCGGGGCGGCGCTCGTACCCCGGCTCGAGGAGGTGCTGGCCGCGTGGCCGCGGGTGCGGTTCAACATCGATGTGAAGGCCGACGGCGGGGTCGCGCCGACGGTCGAGACGGTGACCCGGGCGGGCGCGGCCGACCGGGTGCTGCTGGCGTCGTTCAGCGACGCCCGGCTGATCCGGCTGCGGGCCCTGACCGAGGGTCGGGTCGCGACCAGCCTCGGCATGCGCGGGGTGGCCCGGCTGCGGGTGGCGTCGCTGCACGGGTGGCGGCTGCGGCTGCCGCCGTCGGTGGTGGCCGCGCAGGTGCCGCCGCGCTACGGGCGGGTGCCGGTGGTGGACCGGCGGTTCCTCGCCTACTGCCACCGGTTGGGGCTGCAGGTGCACGTCTGGACGATCGACGAACCTGCCGAGATGCACGACTTACTTGATCTTGGGGTGGATGGCATCATGACCGATCACGTCGGCGTGCTGCGCGACGTCTACCGCAGCCGCGGCCACTGGGCCGCCTGAACACCGAGGAACCCCATGGCCGAGACCGTCACCCCCGCGGTGCAGGACCCAGCGCCGGCGAGCACCCGCCGGGAACGCCGCGGCTGGTACCTCTACGACTGGGCCAACTCGGCGTTCCAGACCACCGTCATCACGGTCTTCCTCGGCCCGTTCCTCACCACCGTCACCGAGCTGGCCGCCGGCTGCGAACTCGGCGCGGACAGCTGCGACGGGTACGTGCACCCGCTGGGCATCCGGGTCGCCGCCGGCTCCTACTACCCGTACCTGATCTCGCTGTCGGTGTTCCTCACCGTCTTCGTGCTGCCGGTCATCGGGGCGATCGCCGACCGGTCGACGCACAAGAAGCGGCTGCTCGCCGGCGCGGCGTTCACCGGCGCGGGGGCCACCATCGCGATGGCCCTCGTCACCGGCGAGCGGTACCTGCTCGGCGGCGCGCTGTTCCTGATCGCCAACATCGCCTTCGGCGCGGCGGTGGTCGTCTACAACTCGTTCCTGCCGCAGCTCGGCGGCCCCGACGAACGCGACGGCATCTCCAGCCGCGGCTGGGCCATCGGCTACCTCGGCGGCGGCGTGCTGCTGGCGCTGAACCTGCTCGCGGTGAGGTCGCTCGGCGAGGAGGGCAACCCGCAGCGCACCCTGGACCTGGCCCGCTGGTCCATCGTGTCCGCCGGCGTGTGGTGGGCGGTGTTCACCCTGGTGCCGCTGCGCTGGCTGCGCGAACACCCCACCGCCGCGGCGCTGGCCGGCGGCGGCAACGTGCTCACCGACGGCTTCCGGCAGCTCGGCCGCACCCTGCGCGAGATCAAGGCGTACCCGCTGACGCTGTTCTTCCTGCTCGCCTTCCTGGTCTACAACGACGGCATCCAGACCGTGATCACCCTCGCCAGCCAGTACGGCACCAAGGAGCTGAAGCTGGAGCAGGATACCCTGATCGTGACGATCCTGCTGGTGCAGTTCCTCGCCTTCGGCGGGGCGCTCGCCCTGGGCGCGCTGGCCCGGCGCATCGGCGCGTGGAAGACGGTGCTGCTGTCGCTGGTGCTGTGGACCGGCGTGATCATCGCGGCGTTCCGGCTGCCCGCCGAGGCGCCGCTGCCGTTCATGGCCCTCGGCGCGGCGATCGGCCTGGTCCTCGGCGGCAGCCAGGCGCTGAGCCGGTCGCTGTTCAGCCAGCTCATCCCCGCCGGCAAGGAGGGCGAGTACTACGGCTTCTACGAGATCAGCGACAAGGGCACCAGCTGGCTCGGGCCGCTCGCCTTCGGGCTGGTGTTCCAGCTCACCGCCTCCTACCGGGTGGGCCTGGTCTCACTGCTGATCTTCTTCGTGCTGGGCTTCGCGCTGCTGGCCGCCGTGCCGATCCGCCGGGCCATCCTCGCGGCCGGCAACACCCCACCGAAGGTGCTCTGAGCCGAACCGATCGGGGCGCCTCGATGGACTAGGCTGCCCCGACGTGACCGACGACGCCGCTGCCGCCCCCACCTGCCTGGCCCGACCCCTGCCGGGCCCGGACGAGAACGGCATCGGCTGCGCCGCCGCCCGCGGTGTCGACGGGCGGCCGTTGCACGCCGCCGCCCTGAAGTTCTTCTGGGGGCCGATGGACTGCGGCAAGTCCACCATGGCGTTGCAGATGAACTACAACCACGCCCGGCAGGGCCGCCGCGGCCTGGTCACCACCCGCATCGACCGGTCGCTGGGCCCGCAGGTCACCAGCCGCATCGGCCTGGCCCACTCCGCCGTCGAGGTCACCGACTCCCTCGACCTGCGGACACTGGTCCGCGACACCTGGGCCGAGGGGGTACGCGTCGACTACCTGATCTGCGACGAGGCGTCCTTCTACAACGTCGAGCACGTCGAGCAGATGGCCGAACTGGTCGACGGCTACGACGTCGACGTCTACGCCTTCGGCCTGGCCACCGACTTCCGGTCCTGCCTCTTCCCCGCCGCCCAGCGGCTGTTCGAGCTGGCCGACGAGGTGGCCCGGATCCAGATCGAGGTACTCTGCTGGTGCGGCCGGGAGGGACTGCTCAACGCCCGGGTGGTCGACGGGCGGGTGGTCCGCGAGGGCGCGCAGGTTGTCATCGGCGACACCGCGGACAGCGCCGAGGTGCGCTACCAGGTGCGCTACCAGGTGCTCTGCCGGCGGCACTACCGCTCCGGCGACCTGGGCCCGCGCTCCTAGCCGCGCCGACGACGGCCGCCGGGCCGGGGGGTCAGATCGGCTGCCCCGGTCGGGTACCGGCTGAGGGTGCGCCCACGAGGACTATGGTCATCGATTCATCGATTCGGGATACTGCTTCGATCCCCACTTCACCATACGAGGTGAACGATGACCGATTCCGCGGGCGGATCGAAGTACCTGGACTTCCTCTTCGTCGAGGGGGAACGCCTCGGCTGGATCTTCCGCGACCGGAACCGCTACCGCTACCACTTCCCCGAGCCGTACCCGACTCTCGAACCCGTGCGGGACGAGGTCTTCTTCGACGCCGCGACGGCGAAGGTGGACAAGTGGCGCCGGATGCGGCGGTGGGTGGGCATCGGCTTCGGCGTGACGGTGGTTCTGCTCTGTCTCGGCATCGTGGGCCAGGGACCGTCCGACCTGCGCGTCATCCTCGCGATAGGGCTCGCGGTGATGGTGGGTGGCGCGTGGCACAGCTGGTCCAACAGTCGCTACGCGGAGGCCGGGCCGGAGCGGGAGCGCGAAAAGCAGCTGCGGCGCTACGAGGCCCATTGCGCGTGGTGGGAGGAGCTGCGCGAGCAGTTCGACGCCGAGGAGCGGGAGCGGGTCAGCGGCTATCTCGAATGGGGGGCAGCGCTGCTGCCGCCGACGACCCGCCGGGTCGACATCGTCGGTGGCAGCGCCTGGGGCTGGGAGGCCCTGCTGACCGTGATGGGCGCCTCGATGCTGCGCACCAGGGGCGCGATGACCCTCGTGGACTTCTCCGGCGAGCCCGCCTGCCACGAACTGGTCTGGCTGGCCAGGGCGGCCTCCGTCGACGTCACCGCCGTCCGACTGCCCGACCAGGTGGGCGAGACCACGCTGCTGTCCCAGGTGGACGGACGGGGTCTGGTCGACAGCCTCGTCGAGGCGATGCACGGCGACGCCCCCGCCGGTCGGCGGGCCGACCGCGCGCAGGACGACCGCATCCTGTCGACCGTCTGCCGGGCGCTCGGCGAGGATGTCACGATCCGCAGGATCGCCGCGGCGGTCAGCGTCCTGCTCGACGAGCCAGGCGACTTTCCCGAGCTGAGCGAGGCCGAGCGGGAGCACATCACCGACTCGCTCTTCTCCGACGAGTTCCGGCGCCAGGCCCACCCGAACCTGCGACGGATCGAATCCCACCTGTACCCGCTGCGCGAACTGTTCGCCGCGACCGATCAGGAACAGGGTCGGCACGATCTGGGGAAACCCGGGTTGACCTGCCTCGTCTACGAGAACGCCGCGTACAACGTCCGGGAGGAGTTGCTCAAGGAACTGGTGTTGCAGGGGTTGGTCCAGCGGCTCACCTCGCCGGAGCCGTTCGCCGGCCCGTTGGTCATCGCCGGCGCGGACGACCTCAGCCACCGACACATCGAGCGGCTGACCGACCTGTGCGTACGCCGCGGGGTCCGACTCGTGTTGATGTTCCGTCACCTGCGGGACTCGGCGGTCCGCGCCGTCGGCGCGGATGTGGTCGCGTTCATGCGCCTGAGCAACCACGAGGAGGCCGCGCGAGCGGCCGACTTCATCGGCCGGCAACACACCTTCGTCCTCAGCCAGCTCACCCGTACGCTCGGCGGCAGCCAGACCCACTCCCAGGGCAACAGCCTCGGATTCTCCGACCAGACCAGCGGTGCCCTGTGGCAGAAGCACGTCAGCGTCGGCCGGAGCTGGACCCACACCAGGACGGTCGCCGACAGTACGAACTGGAACGAGTCCCAGAGTGAGCAACGGGTGTACGAGTACGTGGTCGAGCCACGCACCCTCCAGGACCTGCCGGACTATGCGCTGATCGAGGTCACCCAGGGCACGGGGCGACTGTCGGTACGCAGTGTGGAGTGCAACCCGGACATCGTCTCCCTCCCTCGGGTCACCACCGGTCCACTGCCGGACCTGCCTCTCCCGGACCCCTCGCAGGCGGCGGCGGCCTACCTGTCCGGTGAGCCGGGCACACCGCTGCGGAACCTACCCGGACAACCGCGCCCCGACCATGACGACGACGAGTCCGAGTGGGTCGAGGAGCACTACCCGGAGGACTGGCGGTGACGTCTCCGGCCGATCCCCGGTCGGACGTACGCGGCTGGCTCGACCACGTGACGGCGTACCGGATCGTGGAGCTGCCCCGGATGCGCCCGCTGATGGACCAGGCACGCGGTGATCCGGGGCGCCGCCAGCGGCTGGCCGCCGTCGTCGCGGCGTACCATGCGGCTGCCGCGACCGGAGGCGGTGGCCGCGTCGTGGTCGGCTGGTGCCGGCCGGACGAGCAGAGCGGCGTGCACGTCTTCACCGGCGGCGGCGTCGAAGCCGCGGGCACCGCCGCGGCCGCGGGTACCGCCGGTCGGCACCGGTCCAGCCTCTTCGCCGGCTCGGTCGGCCTGGCCTACCCCGCCGGAGGCCTGACCGCGCTGCTCGACGCGCTGCCCTGCTGGACGCGGCTCGTCGGGATGACGGACGGCTTGGTCGAGGAGCGGGACGACCGGGATCCGGCCACCGACCTGCGCCCCCGGCTCGACGACTGCCTGCTCGGCGTCTGGCAGGGCGCGTTCGCCTGGCTGCTCGTCGCCGACCCGGTCCCCGCCGACGAGGTCGCGGAGCAGGCCCGGCAGCTCGCCGCTCAGGAACGCGACGCCAAGGCCCGAGGCTCGTCGCCCACCCAGGCGGTACGCGCCCTGCGGCTCGGGCGCCGGCACCGGGAACTGGCCGCCGCCGAGACGCTCGGGTGGTGGCGGATCGACCTGTTGGCCGCCGGTACGACGCCGGGGGCCGCCGCGGCCGTGGCGGGCCTGCTCTGCGCGTCGGTCGACCTGCACGGTCTGCCGTACGCCCTGGCGCCCACCCGCGCCTCCGGCGACCTGACCGGCCTGCTCGGGCGGGCCGAACTGGCCACCGTGACCGGCGAACCGGCACGGTCCCCGGGACCACGGCCCGTGGTCCCGGGTGGCGCGTTCCTCGGCAGCTCGTCGCTGGTCGCCGCGCTGGCGGTCCCCCCGACGGAGGAGGCGCCCGGAGTGCGCCTGACCGTCCGATCTGAGTTCGACGTCACCCCGGAGACCACCGCCGTCGAGGTACGGCAGCCCGCGGCCGCACGGGCGGGGAATGACGTCCGCGCCGAGTCGATGGCGATCGGTGATGTGCTCGACCGGCACGGCAACGTGGGCGACCAGTTGCGGATCCCGATGAGCAGTCTCAACCGGCACACCTTCGTCTGCGGCGCGACCGGGGCGGGCAAATCGCAGACCGTGCGGCACCTGCTCGAACAGGCCGCCGCGGTGGGGTTGCCCTGGCTGGTGATCGAGCCGGCGAAGGCCGAGTACCGGCGGATGGCCAACCGGCTGCGGCGGGCGAGCGTCGTCGTGGTCCGCCCCGGCGAGGGTACGGCGCCGCCCGCGGGGTTCAACCCGCTGCGGCCGGTGCCCGGCTTCCCGCTGCAGACCCACGCGGACCTGGTCCGTGCCCTGTTCCTCGCCGCCTTCGACGCGGACGAGCCCTTCCCCCAGGTACTCGGCGCCGCCCTGGCACGTTCCTATGAACAACTCGGGTGGGACCTGGCCCTGGGTGAGCCGCGGCTGCCCGGGCACCGGCCGCGCTATCCGACCCTGGGTGACCTGCAACAGGTGGCGGAGGAGGTGGTGGACCAGATCGGGTACGGCCGCGAGGTCGCCGACAACGTCCGGGGCTTCATCCGGGTCAGGTTGGCCAGCCTGCGGCTGGGTACGACCGGCGGCTTCTTCGAGGGCGGCCACCCCATCGACGTCGCGCGCCTGCTGGACTCGAACGTCGTCTTCGAGATAGAGGACGTCGGTGACGACCGGGACAAGGCGTTCCTCATGGGGGTCCTGCTCATCCAGCTGACCGAGCACCTGCGGGTGCGGGTACGCCGGGAGGACCACCCCGCCGGGGTGACCCTGCGACACCTGAGTGTCTTCGAGGAGGCGCACCGGCTGCTGCGGCGCACTGACCGCCCCGGCCCGGCCGCGCACGCGGTGGAGCTGTTCGCCGGCCTGCTGGCGGAGATCCGCGCGTACGGGGAGGGCCTGGTGATCGCCGAGCAGATCCCGGAGAAACTCGCCCCGGACGTCATCAAGAACACCGCCGTGAAGGTCATCCACAGGTTGCCCGCGCGGGACGACCGGGACGCCGTCGGCGCGACCGTCAACCTCACCGAACGTCAGTCGGAGTTCGTCGTGACGCTGCCGCCCGGTGTCGGCGCGGTCTTCACCGACGGCATGGACCACCCGGTGCTCGTCCGCGTGCCGGACGGCACCGATCGGGAGACGGCCGGGCCGGCCGCCACCGCCGACCCGTCGGAGATCATCGGCCGGCGCAGCGCCAGCTGCGGCGCTGCCTGCCTGGCCCAGCCCTGCACCCTGCGGGACATGCGCCGGGCGCAACTGCTGCTGGCGGACCTGCCCTGGTTGGGGCTCTGGGCCGAACTTGCGGTACTGGGGCACCTCACCGGCTGGCCCACCCCGGCCCTGCGCGCGGAACTGATCCAGGTCCTGCGCATGATGCCGGCACGGCTGCGCGAGTGCGCCCTCTCGCACGCGGTCGACGGTGCGGTCGCCGCGCGGTCCGCGCAACTGTCGAGCCGGTGCGACCCTGACGAGCTGGTGAAGCACGTCGTCGACTCGCTGCACTGGACGGCGTTCGGCGGCGGGCACTGCGCGGAGCAGGAACCCGACTTCCTGGCGCACCGGTACCGCTGGGCGGTGCTGCGCGACGACCTGCGGGCCGAGGCGACCGGAGCGGCGGCGGGAGCCGGACGCTCCGCGCGAAGCCCCGAGTGGGCGCGACGGTACGGCGTGGAGATCCCGGGCCGTACCGTCACCGAGCAGTTCGCCGCCGTCTCGGAGTTGTTCGACATCGACCAGCGGGACCGGGCAGCCTGCCGGGTCGTAGCCTTCGGGTCGCGTACGCCGTCGGTGGTCGAGACGGCCGTGGGGGCGGGGTACGACACCCCCTCCTGGCCCGACCGGCTCGCCGAGGCCGTCGACACCCACTTCGCCGCCTGCCGATGGCCGATGCGGGTCCTCGCCAGCGGCCGATATGCCAGGAAGGTGTGACAGATGGGTCCACGCTGGGACGACCCGCTGCACGTGGCCGGAAAGCCGGACGACGACGACCGCCGCGACCCGCGACGCGCCGAGAGCACCGGGCGGGGCGAGGATCGGGACGGGGCGGAACGGTCGCCGGAGCAGGGCGATGGGCGGGACGCCGGAGGTCCGGGCACGCGGGGGGCGGAGACGGCGGAGACGCTGGACCGGGCCGAGGAGCGGGCGGCGACCGCCGACGCGTCGCTGCGGGAGCGGTTGCAGGCCGGGGCGCACCGGGCGGGCGAGGTCGTGGCGGCCGGCGCCGGAACACTCCTGGTCTCGGCGGCCAGCATCCTCGGTTGGCAGAAGACGGACGACAAGCTGCCGGAGGTGGTACGGACCGCGACGACAGCCGCGGAGATCGTCGAAGAAGGGGCGTCGGGAGTCAAGGAGAGAAAGAACCGCGAGGATGCGGCGGAGGAACCCAACCGGGATGTCGACCCGCAGGAGCAACTGCCGCCGGACCGGGAGGGTGACCGGCCGGCGGTGCAGTCGCCGGCGGCGGACCGGGCAGCTGACCCCGCTGACGGTGCCGAGCCCACTGGCGGCGTCGACATGTCCGTCGAGGTGGATCTCCCCAGCCGAGCTCCGGCCGAGGGGCCCCACCCGGGCGCCCCGGACGACAACTGAGCTAGAACGGGTCCCCGCAGACCCGCCAGTCGCCGTCCTCCTTCACCACCGGCAGCCGGCGCTCCTCGGCGGCCCCGCCGTCGCGGGTGACGCGGACGGTCACCTCACCGATCGGGCGGCCGGCCTTGGTGCGCACCGACACGTCGAGGATCTCGTAGCCGCTGACCACCGGCGGCGTCTTCACCCAGCCGGCGAAGCCGACCTCGCTCCACCGCCCGCGCGCCTGGTCGCAGAGCCGGTCGTACGCCCGGTCGACCTCCCCGGCGGAAAGCTCCCGGAAGAACCCGTCGGCGGTCTCCCGCACCGGGCCGCCGGCCTGCATCACCACCTGCACGTTCCAGGCGCCCAGCCCGGCCACGCCGACCAGGCACAGCGCCATCGTCAGGCCACCCAGCAGCAGACCGGTGCGTACCGGCCGGCGGGGCCGGGCCGGTCGGGTCCACGCCTGCTCACCGCTCATCACCTGCGACCGTATGCGCAGCGTCCGGTCCGCGCAGGAACATCGCCCCTGTCGCATTCGCCACGGCCACGGTCGGCGGCGGCGGTGGCTGCGGCACGAGGGCATCGCCGCCGACGCCCACCACCACCTCGACCTGCTCTGCTGAGGGGTTACCGCCGCGGTTGACGGTTGAGCCGGGTTTCGAGCGCGAAGTCCGGCTCAACTTTCACAAGGAGCTTCAATGAAAAAATTGAAGCCATGGACGCCGACGACATGAAGCGACACATCTGCGACTCGTTCGAGGGGGTCAGCGCCGTCGACGGTGGCGGCGACACGTTCCTCGTCTACGACCCGCTCGGTGACCTGCCCGCCGACCGGTGGCTGCCGTTCGCCACGATCGTGACCGGCGACCACTACGACACCGCCTCGGCGTTGGAGCGGCCGGGGGCGTGGCGGCTCAACATCGGGCTGACCCGGGCGCGTTATCTGTCGTTGTTCCCGACACCGCCGGCCGCCGTCGACCACACCCGCGCCGACACGCTGCTGCCGCACCCGGTCTACGCCCCGCAACACTGGGTGTGCGTCGTCGACCCCGGCCCGGCGACCCGGGAACTGGTCTCCGAACTCCTCGCCGACGCGTACGACTTCGCCGTCCGCAAGCACGCCAACCAGCGCCGCCGCCGGGACGTCGACTGAACCTGCCAGAAGATGTCAGGTACCTGCGGCAGCCTTGCGGTCATGACAGTCACCGCCGACCTCGCCATGGTCAACCTGGACAGCTCCGACCCGGCCGCGCACGCCGACTTCTACCACCGCGTCCTCGGCTGGGAGATCACCCACAGCGAAGCCGACTACGCCATGATCAGCAGGCCCGACGGCGTCTCGATCGGGTTCGGCCGGGTCGACGGCTACCAGCCGCCGCGCTGGCCCGACGAGACCTCCGCCAAGCGCTACCACCTCGACCTGTACGTCGACGACCTGACCGTCGCGGAGAAGGAGTTCGTTTCGGCGGGCGCGACGAAGCCCGAGTTCCAGCCCGGCGACGGGCGCTGGGTGGTGCTGCTCGACCCGGTGGGCCAGCCGTTCTGCATCTGTCCCCGCCCGCGCGGCTGACGGCCGCCGCCCCCGGCCGGACCGGGGGCGGCGGTGGTCGTCTCCCTGGTGCGGCGCGGGTCAGCCGCGGCGGCGGGCCCGCGCCGCCCAGATCGCGTACGCCGGGTCCCGGTCGAGGTTGTGCCGGTCCCGGTCGTAGCGGCGGGTGGTGCGCGGATCGGCGTGACCCATGGCGTCCTGCACGTCCTCCAGCGGCACGCCCTCGGCTCGGGCGGTGGTGGCGAAGGCGTGCCGCAGCGAGTGCGGCGACAACTTCGCCGCCGCCGGAATGCCGGCGGCCAGGGCCAGCCGGCGGACCAGCCGGAACACCGAGTGCCGGTCGAGTCGACCGCCGGTGGCGGTGGCCAGCAGCGGGCCGGTGAGCTGTTCCACACCCACCCCCTGCGCCGCCGCCCGCTCGGCCAGGTACGCGTCCACGGCGTACGCGGTGCCGGGGGTCAACGCCCGACGGCGTGGCTTGCCGCCCTTGCCGACGAACCGCACGCTGCGGTGCCCCCGCTCGGCACCCAGGTCGTCGAGGTTCAGCGAGACCAGCTCCCCCACCCGCAGCCCGAGGTCGGCGAGCAGGGCGATGGCGGCCCGGTTGCGGGCGGCGGTCGGGCCGGTGTCGGTGTCGGCGGCGGCCAGCAACGCGTCCACCTCCTCCGGGGTGAGCCCGATGGTCGCCGAGTGGTCCCGGTCGACGCGCGGCCGGTCGGCGCCGGAGACCGGGTTCGCCTCCACCGCCCGCAGCTTGACCAGGAACTCGTACCAGCTGGAGAGCGCGGAGAGCTTGCGGGCCACGGTCGCCGGGGTCAGCGGCCGGCCGGTCCGCGCGCCCAGGGTGGCCTCCAGGTCGCGGCCGTAGGCGTTGACGTCGAGGAAGTTGGCGTGCAGCGGGTCCAGTTCACGGGCGGCGCACCAGGCCAGCCAGCCGGCGATGTCCCGCCGGTACGCGGCGCGGGTGTGCTCCGACAGCCGCCGGTTGCGCAGCCACGCCTCGGTGAAGTCGACCGGCCCGGTCGGCAGGGCGGGCCGGGCCGAGGCGCGGGGCAGGACCGGGACGTCAGAACGCAGCATGTGAAAAAGGCTCTCAGCCTCGGCGGCCAATGACCATGAGGCGCGCCCGAGCGGATCCGCGCCGCGCGCTACCGTCGTCGGGTGCGTGCCAGCCGGCTGGTCTCCCTGCTGCTGCTCCTGCAGGCCCGGGGGCGGATGACCGCCCAGGAACTCGCCGAGGCGCTGGAGGTCTCGGTGCGTACCGTCTACCGCGACGTCGAGGCGCTCGGCGCTTCCGGCGTGCCGGTGTACGCCGACCGGGGCCCGGCCGGCGGTTACCGGCTCCTCGGCGGCTACCGCACCCGGTTGACCGGGATGACCTCCGACGAGGCGGCGGCGCTGTTCCTGGCCGGGGTCCCCGGGCCGGCCGCGGAGTTGGGCCTCGGCGCGGTCCTCACCGCGGCCGAGTTGAAGCTGCGCGCCGCCCTGCCGCCGGACCTGGCGGAGCAGGGTGACTGGATCCGGCAGCGGTTCCACCTGGACGCGCCCGGCTGGTTCCGGGACCCGGAACCCACCCCGCACCTGACCGCGCTGGCCGAGGCGATCTGGGAGGAGCGCCTGGTCGATCTCCGCTACCAGCGGTGGAAGCGCCCCCGCGAGGTGAGCCGGGTGCTGGCGCCGCTGGGCGTGGTGCTCAAGGCCGGCCGCTGGTACCTGGTGGCCCGGGCCGGGGAGCAGGTCCGCACCTACCGGGTCGCGGCCGTCCTGGCGCTGACCGTGCGCGACGAGCGGTTCGACCGGCCCGCCGACTTCGACCTGGTCGCCTTCTGGCGCGAGTGGACCGACCGGTACGAGCGCGGCGTCTACCGCGACGAGGCGCGGGTGCGGGTCACGGCCGCGGCGCTGGAGTTCATGGCGTACGTCTTCCCGCCGGCGATGAGCCGGGCGGCCCGGGCGGCGGCGGGCGCGCCGGACGCGCAGGGCTGGCTGCACACGACGGTGCCGATCGAGTCGGTGCGGCACGGGCACACCGAGCTGCTGAAGCTGGGCGCGCAGGTGGAGGTGCTCGCCCCGGCGGAGCTGCGGGAGCTGATGGCGGCCAGCGCCCACGCGATGGCCGCCATCTATCCGGCGCCGGCGGACGCGCCGCACCCGTCCACCGGCGATTCCACCGTCACGAGGTGAGCTGCTTGTGCCCGTTGCCGCTGCTGCCGGCGGTGACGGTGACCCGGCGCGGCTTGGCGCGCTCCGCGATCGGGATGCGCAGCGTCAGCACGCCGTTGTCGTACCCGGCCTCGAGGCGGTCGGCGTCGAGGGTGTCGCCGAGGAACAGCTGTCGGGTGAAGGTGCCCATCGGACGTTCGGCGGCGATCAGCTCGACGTTGTCGCCGGTGGGGCGGCGCCGCTCGGCGCGGACGGTCAGCACGTTGCGTTCGACAGTGCAGTCGATGCTGTCGGGGTCGACGCCGGGCAGGTCGAACGCGGCGTAGAAGTGGTCGCCGTCGCGGTAGGCGTCCAGGTGCATGACGGCGGGGCGGCTGGTGGTGCCGAACAGCTGCTCGGCGAGCCGGTCGATCTCACGGAACGGGTCGGTACGCATCAGCATGGTCGTGCCTCCTCGGTTCTCCTGGCCGAAGGTGTCGTAGTTGAGTCCATGCGGCTCAACTTCCTCTTCTCTATTTAACGCGCCGCGCGCCCGGCGTCAACTCGCGGAGGACCTTCTCGAACCAGTGCTCGGCGTACACGTCGTCGTTGTAGGCGGGGATCTCCAGGTAGCCGTGCCGGGCGTACAGGGCGCGGGCCTCGACGAGGTCGGCGCGGGTGTCCAGCCGGATCCGGTCGGCCCCGAACGCGCGGGCGTGCCGCTCGGCGCCGGCCAGCAGCGCGGCGCCGCCGCCGTGGCCCCGGTGGGCGGGGTGGACGTAGACCCGGGTCAGTTCCGCCCAGTCGGGCCGCCGCCGCAGCCCGGCGCAGCCGGCGGGTCGGCCGTCGCGGTACGCCACCAGCAGCAGACCGGTCGGCGGGACGAGGTCATCGCTGGGAGATTCGACCATCGCCGCCTCGACCTCGCCGGGCCGGACGGGTCGGCGGTGGTAGCGGCGGACGATCTCCTCGAAGTACCGCCACAGCAGATCCGCCGCGTCGGGGTCGGCGGGCCGGGCCGGCATCAGCGTCCAGGTGGGGGGTTCAGTGGTGCGCACCCGTCGATCCTCGCGCCGAGGTCAACGCAATTCCGCCGACGGGGACCTGGCCGGGGACGCGGCGGCGGCGTCCCCGGCAGGGACGCCGCCGTCATGCGTCGATCGTCAGCGGGCCCGCCGGGGCAGGGAGGCGATCAGCACCGCGGCGACCGCCAGGTGCATCAGCCCCAGCATCACCTTGGCGCCGGTGGTGGCCTCGGTGGCGACGACGGGGACGAGGGAGAGCAGGGCGATCAGCACCGCGACCGTGATCCAGATGGCGGTGGCCCGCCGGCCGGCGAAGCGCTCCAGCAGGGCCAGCCCGGCCCAGCCCACCAGCGCCGAGCCGAGGGAGAAGAGAATGACCGGCGCGAGGTTGACGACGAACGCCGGCTGGCCGGGGTTTTCGACGGTGTAGTCGACCCCGGCGACCGCGCCCACGATCCAGAGCACGACGCAGGTCAGGACGGTGACGGCCACGCCCAGGGCGCGGCGGCGCAGGGACGGGGTCGTAACGGTGGGATGCGCGGTCGCGGTCATGCGTGCTCCTCGGTCAGGGAACCAGACAGGTGCGACCGTACCAGATAGTTTCGTTCGGAACTATCCTGCTCAGGACTAGCAGGCGGGGCGGGCGCCGCAGGCCCCGCCGCCGGCGAGTCGACCGCCGACCAGGGCGCTGATCGAGCGCAGGAACACGGCGCGGTCGGCCTCGGGCAGGGTGGCCAGCACGTCCTGCTGGATCCGGCCGGCAATCTCCTGCGCCTCGTCGAGGACCTTCTCCCCCTCCGGGGTCACCTCGACCAGCCGCGCCCGCCGGTCGCTCGGCGAGGGCAGGCGTCGGGCCAGGCCCGCGCCCTCCAACTGGTCCAGGGTCACCACCATGGTGGTCTTGTCGATCCCGCACAGCTCGCCGATCTGCCGCTGGGTGAGCCCCCCGGGCCGCGCCTTGAGCAGCACGCAGTGCGCGCGCGGGGAGATGCCCAGCCGGGCCAGGCCGGCGGCGTGCTCCGCCATCAGCGCGTGACTCGCCCAGGAGAGCAGGAACATCAGGTCGGGTGAGCCACCGGGCGAGCGCGAGGTCATGCCCCGAGGCTAACAACACCGTCCGGCACCAGATGGTTTGCGCCCCGGACGGTCACGGCCCGATGCGCCAGTAGATCCCCTGCTCACGGGCGAGCAACTGCTCGTCCACCAGGTGGCGACGCAGGGTCACGTGATCCGAGCCGCCGCCGTCGCACCAGCGCCGCAGGATTTCGTCGACCGTCCGTTCCGGGTACCGCACACCCGGCTCGAACGCGCCCACGACGTGGGCCAGCAGCACCCGCCGCCGGCCGCGCTGCGCCGGCAGCCGCACCACCACCCCGTCGCGCAGGAAGGTGCGCAGCACCCGGTCCACCGGTTCCTCGGCGGCGGCGTCCGGCGCCGGCGTCCGCGCGGCCTCGCGGAACCGGTCGGCGTCGACCCGCAGGTCCCCGCCCGCGTCGGTGATCAACCCGGTCTCGGCCAGCCGCCGCAGCGCGGTCACGACCTGCCGGGTCGGCAGACCGGTGCGGTCCGCCACCGCCGTCGCGTCGGCGGCGCCGAGCACGATCGCCGCGAAGACCTGTCGCCGCACGTCGTCGGCGAGGGCGCCCGCCAGAGCCTGGGTCGTCATGCCGGCCACCCTGCCAGCCGGCTCACCGGCGACGCCAGGCGTTTTCCCGGCCGGCTCAGCCGGTGCTGCGTTCCGCGTGCAGGGAGACCCGCCGCAGCAGGTCGGCCAGGAGTCGGCGCTCGTCCGGGGTGAGCACGCCGAGCAGGCGGTGCTCCTCCTGGCCGATCACCTCGATCGCCGCGTGCCAGGCCGCGTGCCCGGCCTCGGTCAGTTCCACGTCGACCCGGCGCCGGTCCACCGTCGACGGCGTGCGCCGCACGAAGCCGCGTCGCTCCAGGGCGTCGACCCGGGCGGTCACCGAAGCGGGGGCCATCGCCATGTCGTCGGCCAGCTCGCCGGGGGTGGCCCGGCCGCGCCGCCCGGCGAGGGCGTGCAGGGTGTCGTACTCGTGGGCGGGCAGGCCGAGCTCGGCCAGGGAGCGGTCCTTCACGGTGCGCAGGTGCCGGGTGAAGCCGGACATCCGGGTGACCGCCCCCTCGACGTCGGGGTCGAGTTCCGGCAGCACGGGCAGCCAGCGTTCGATGTGCCGATCGGTGCGGTCACGTGCGGTCATGCCGGCCACTGTACGTCGACAGCTAAATATTCGTTGACGAAATGTTCGGTGTCGAACTAACTTGTCGGCGTGACCCATCCTCTCCGCGCACGCTCCTTCCGGCTGCTGTTCCTCGGCCGCACCGTGTCCGGCCTGGGCGACGCGGTCGTACCGGTCGCCCTCGCCCTGGCGGTGCTCCGCGCGACCGGCTCCACCGGCTCGCTGGCCCTGGTGCTGGCCTGCGCCATGGTCCCCCGGCTGCTCCTGCTGCCCCTGGGGGGCGTGGTGGCCGACCGGTTCCACGCCCAACGGGTCGCCGTGACCACCGACCTGGTGCGCTGCGCCGCCCAACTGGTGGTCGGGGTGCAACTGCTCGCCGACGCCCCCTCGCTGACCCACGTGGCGGTGGCTTCCGCGGTCGGCGGCGCCGCCTCCGCCTTCGCCATCCCCACCGCCGCCCCGCTGGTCGCCGGCACCGTCGAGGCCGACGGGCGGCAACGCGCCAACGCCCTGCTGGGGGTGACCGCCAACGTCAGCCGGCTCGCCGGTCCCGCCCTCGCCGGCCTGCTGATCTGGGCCGCCGGCCCCGGCTGGGCGTTCGTCCTCGACGGGCTCTCCTTCGCCGTCAGCGCCCTGCTGCTGGCCGCGATCCGGGTCCGGCACGTGCCGGTGCCGCACCGCTCCCTCGGCACCGACCTGCTGCGCGGCTGGCGGGAGGTGCGCGCCCGGGACTGGTACTGGACCAGCCTGATCGGGCACGGCGTGTGGAACGGCGCCGCGGCCGTGCTGATGACCCTCGGCCCCGCGGTCGCCGTCGACCGCCTGGGCGGCGAGGGTGTGTGGGTGCTCATGCTCCAGGGCGGGGCCGTCGGGATGCTGGCCGGCTCGCTGGCGGCCGGCCGGTTCCGGCCCCGCCGGCCCGTCCTGGTCGGCAACCTCGCCCTGGCCACGTACGCGGTCCCGCTGGTGTTGCTGGCCGCCGCGGCGCCCGCCCCGGCGGTGATCGCCGCGTACTGCCTCGCGCTGACCGCGCTGGGCTTCCTCAACCCGATCTGGGAGACCGTCGTGCAGGGGCAGTTCGCGCCCGAGGTGCTCGCCCGGGTCACCTCGTACGACTGGCTGATGTCGCTGGGCGCGATGCCGATCGGCTACGCGGTCGCCCCGCTCGCCGCCGGAGCCTGGGGCGCGTCCGCGCCGCTGGCCGGGGCGGCCCTGCTGGTCGCGCTCGCCTGCGCCGGCACCGCCGCCGTGCCCGGCGGACGGCGGCTGACCGGGCCCGGCGCCCCGGCTCCGGCGCGGGCCGGGGCGACGGTGGGCTGACCGGTCAGAGCGCGTGGCCGGTGGTGGCGTCCACGTGCTCGGGGATCTCGTCGTGCCGGTCCCCGACACTGGACGTGCCGGACGGCTCGAACATCAGGATGGACGCCCCGTCCACCGAGGACGGCCGGTGCGTCGTCCCGCGCGGCACCACGTACACCGCGCCGCGGGGCAGCACCACCGTCCGCTCGCCGTCGCCGTCGCGCAGCGCGATGCGCAGCTCGCCGTCGAGGACCAGGAAGAACTCGTCGGTGTGGTCGTGGACGTGCCAGACGTGCTCCCCGGCCACCTTGGCGACCCGTACGTCGTAGTCGTTGACCCGGGTGACGATCCGCGGGCTCCACAGCTGGTCGAAACCGGCCAGCGCCACCGCCAGGTCGATCGGCTCATCGTTCATCGGCCCATCCTGGCACCGCCGCGCCCGCGCGGGTGTCCCCCGCAGGGCTCACAGGAAGCGGTGCATGATGTGCAGGCCGACCCGCTTGCCGTCCGGCAGCGCGAACGCCTCCGGCACCGTGCCGATCACCGTGAACCCGAGCCGCCGGTACAGCTCCACCGCCCACGTGTTGGACTCGGCCACCGCGTTGAACTGCATCGCCGCGTACCCCTGCCGGCGGGCCCGGTCCAGGGCGTACTCGACCATCGCCCGGCCGACGCCGCGACCCCGCGCCCCGGCGGACACCATGAAACTGGCCGTGGCGACGTGCGCGCCGGGCCCGGGCTTGTTCGGGCCGATCTTCGCCGTGCCGAGGACCCGGTCACCGTCGAGGGCGACCACGGTGACGCCCGGCGGTGCCTCCACCCACATGGCGCGAGCCGACTCCTCGGTCAGCCCCGGGTCGTAGACGAAGGTGTCGGCCGCGACGACGACCTCCCGCACGATCGGCCACACCTGCGGCCAGTCGGCGTCGGCGAACTCTCTGATCAGCATCGAGGCAAAGTTAGTCGGGGCACCGCCGCGACGCCAAACGGATTCGATCCGTGCCCGTCGGGCGAACCGTGACCGGTACGGGACAAGACTCCACGTGGATCGCGTCGGCCGGCAACAAGGTCTGCAGGTGAGCGGCGAGCGTCGGCAGGTCCGGGAAGCTGGCCTCGACATCCGTCAACGGTGGCCGGCCCGGGGCTTCGACACCGAGCACCCGGCAGCCGGCGAGTCGCGCCGCCCGCGCACCGGTGGGCGAGTCCTCGATCACGACGACCTCGGCGGGCGTCACACCGAGGCGCGCCGCCGCCGCGAGGTAGATGTCGGTCGCGGGCTTCGGGTGCGTGACCTCGTCGCCGGCCGTCCGTCGTCCTCGTGCAGCGACGCCTTGTTGCCCGTGGTGCCGAGATCGTGTGCGATGAGCACCGCTCACACTCCCCTGCGCCCGAGCCGCGTGCCCTGCAGCTGGTCGATGCCGACGGCGACCAGGATCAGCCCGCCGATCGCGACCTGCAGCCAGAACGGGTCGATGCCCAGCAGCGTTCCGCCGTTGTTGAGCAGCCCGACGATGAGCGCACCGACCAGCGCGCTGCGCGGCGGTTACTTCACCCCACCGGCCGTGAGGCCTTCCACGATCCGCCGCTGGAACAGCAGCACCGCGATGACGAGCGGAATCGTTACCACGACGCCGGCGGCCATCTGCGTACCGAACGGCTGGTCGAACCGGTACTGCCCGGTGAACTGGGACACGATCACGTTCGCGGTTTTCATCTCGTTCTTGTTCACCACGCTGACCGCGATGATGAACTCGTTCCAAGCCGCGATGAAGACCAGGATCGCGGTGGTGAACACCCCCGGCGCGGCCAGCGGCATGATCACCTTGCGGAATGCCTGTGCGGGGGTGCACCCGTCGATCTGCGCGGCCTCCTCCAGCTCGAACGGCATTTGCCTGAAGAATGCGGTGAGCAGCCAGATCGCCAGCGGCAGGGCGAAGCTCATGCTCGGCACGATCATCGCCTGGTAGGTGTTGATCCATTCAATTTCGGTGAACAGTTGCAGCAGCGGCACCACCACCGCGATCCCGGGGAACATCGACATCGCGATGATGATCGAGAGGATCAGCCCCTTGCCGCGGAAGTTCAGCCGGGCGAGGGCGTACGCGACGCTGACGCCAAGGATCAGGGTGAGCAGCGTCGTCGTGCCGGCGACGATGACGCTGTTGAGCAGCGCACGTCCGAACCCGTTCCCCGGTGAGAACGCCGCCTTGAGGTTGTCCAGCGACGGCGGCGCGGGCACGAGCGAATTGGAGAACTGGTCGGATGGCCGCCTCAGCGCCGAGACCACCATCCAGTAGAACGGCGCCAGGCAGTACAACACGATCGCGGCCACGCCGACGTAGTACAAAGGGCTGGTCCGCCAGCGCGGCCCCTTGCCAACGCCAACGGCGGCCGTCTCCGGCAGCCGGGTTCTGGTGACCGATCTGCCGGCCGGTTGACTCATCGTGACCTCTCAATGCCGCGGCCGACGATGTCGGCGCCGAGGACCCGGACGAAGACGTACGCGACGACCGCGACGTATATGAACAACACCGTCGAGTACGCCGCGGCGGGACCGAAGCGCAAGTTGTTCATCTCGTACCAGGACAGGATGGACAGTGTCTCGACTGACGCCTTGTGCGGACCGATGAGGACGAACGGCAGGTCGAACATCCGCAGCACGTCGAGCATCCGGAACAGCACGGCGACCACAAGTGCCGGCTTGACCAGTGGCAGGGTGATCCGCCAGAAGGTGCGCCACGCGTTCGCGCCGTCGACCTTCGCGGCCTCGTACACCTCGGCCGGGATGATCTGCATTCCGGCGAGGACCAGCAGGCCGATGAACGGCGCGGTCTTCCAGGTGTCGGCGATCACCACGGCCAGCCACGCCTGGAAGCCCTCGGTGGTCCACAGCACGTTGGCGTTGAGGACGTCGTTGGCAATGCCGTCCGCCGCGAAGATCCAGCGCCAGAGCAGGGCCGAGATGGCGGTCGGGATGGCCCAAGGTACGAGAATGCTGGCCCTGACCAAGCCGCGGCCCCGGAACGCCTTGTTCATGATCAGCGCCATGCAGATGCCGATCGTGGTCTCGATGACCACCGTGACGACAGTGAACGTGGTCGTGTTCCAGAAGGCGTTCCAGAACACCTTGCCGGTATCGCCCGTGAAAATGTTCGTGTAGTTCTCCAGCGAGAACGCAGTCGTGCGGGTGATGAGGCCGGTGTTCGGGTCGATGCCCTCGATCGACTTGACGAACGAGAGCCGCAGTGCGGACAGGATCGGATACCCGATCACCAGGCCGAGCACGAGGAGGGACGGCGAGACCAGGTACGCCGCCAGTCTGCCCACGCCCTGGCCACGGCCGGGGTCGCGCCCGCGCAGTCTGCGTCTCGTGGTGGGCGGATCCACCGAGGTCGTCGTGGTCACGTGGGGACCTCCCTGCCGAGGTGTGCCGGGCCGGGGCTCGGCGCCCCGGCCCGCGATGCGGCTACTTGCTGGTGATCGACTCGAGCTTGCTCTGGAGGTCCTTCAGCGCCTGGTCGGAGGACTTCTTACCGGTCAGGGCCGCGTACGCCTCTTCCTGGATCGCGAGGGTCGTGTCGCCGTACTTGACCGCCTGCGGCCGGGCGACCGCGTTCTCCACCGACGCCTTGAGCATGGGCAGGTACGGGAACTTCTGCTGCAAGCCCGGGTCGTCGTACAGCGCGGTGTAGACCGGCGCCTCCGACGTCTTTTCCAGCTGCACCTTCGCCTCGGCCTCGCTGGTGACGAACTTGATGAACTCCAGGGCGCTGCCCTTGTTCTTGCCGAACTTGCTGATCGCCAGGTTCAGGCCGCCGAGGCTGGACTTGCCCGGGCCGCTCAATCCGGGCAGCGGGCTCACCGCGAACTTGCCGTTGACCTTGCTCGAGCCGTCGGTGGCGTTCGCCAGGGCGTACTGGTATGGCCACTGCCGGTGGAAGATCAGCTTGCCGTCTTGGAAGGCGCGCCGGCCGTCCTCCTCCTTATAGGTGATGGCATCCCTGGGAATCACCCCGGACGACAGGCCCTGCGCAAGGAAGTCCAGACCCTGCTTCGCCTCGGGCGTGTTCACGTTCGGCTTGCCCTGGCCGTCCACCACGACGCCGCCGGCGGAGTGCACGGCTTCGCTGAAGTTGACCGTAAGGCCCTCGTACTTCTCGAACTGGCCGGCGTAGCAGCCAATCCCAGGATTCTTTGCCTGCACCTTCTGGCAGGCCTGCTTCATGTCGTCCCAGGTCTTCGGGGCCGACGTGACCCCCGCGCTATCGAGCAGGTCCTTGCGGTAGAACAGCAGCCCGCCGTTGGTGCGCCACGGCGCCGCGTACAGCTTGTTGAAGTACTTGGCCGTCTCGATCGCCGGCTGGAGCATCCTGTCCAACGGGAACTGGTTTTCCGGTAGCTGCTCGATCCACCCGTTGGCGGCGAACTCAGCAGTCCAGACCACATCGGTAGAGATGATGGCGTACGCGTCCGACTTGGTCTGCGCATTCTGGATCAGCTGCTGCCGCTGCGCGTCGGCGGCCTCGGGCAACTCGATCAGCCGTACCTGCTCGTCCGGATGGTCCTTGTTCCACTTGTCCAACGCCGACTTGATGTAGCCAGACGTGTCCTTGCCGGTAGCCCAGGTGATGGGACCCTTGCCATCGAAGGTGCCTGGCTGGGCCTGCGTTCCGCCGCCGGCGTCGTCGCCACCACACCCGGCAACTCCCGCGGCAAGCGCCAATGTGCTGATGACGGCAACCGACAGCGACAAACGGCGTCGTCCTCGCATCACAGCTCCTCTTCGCGTCGCTCCATCGCGTCGCTTCGTCGTGCCGCCGCAAAGGGTGATCGACCAACGCAATCTCCGGCCCGTGAGGGCCAGGTCGCCCGCGACGGACCAGGTGACTTGAACGTTCCAATTCAATCTTCCTCGCATCGACCGGTCAACTGCCGTTACCACACCGTCATCCCGGTCGCGATCGCACCGACCGGCCAACGTGGACCACGGCCAGCGGCCGGGCGACGCGATGCAGCCGACCAACGCGCCGGTCCACTCACAGACGGCCACGTCGAAGAAGGTAGAGGAACGCCGATTGGCCGCTTCCATGCCGCCGCCGGTTGCACCTCATCCGCATCGCCGGCGACCCGGAAACCGGACGCACGTGTCAGCCCTTCTCCGCGCCCCTCGGCCGCGTCTCGGACGAAGTACCGCTGGAAGATCACGAAGAGGACCGCCACCGGGATGGTGGCCAGCAGCGCCGCCCCGAGCTTCAACGGATACTGGGTGCCCTTGCCGAGTGAGCCGCTGACCAGGGCGGCCGGGCCGGCGGCGAGGCCGGCCATGGATGAGGGAGCGGGGTACATCGGGTTCTCTTGTGGGGAACGGGGGTCACGCGGTGTGGCGCCGCACCAAGGTGGGCCGGAGCAGTACCTGGTCGGTGGTGGGGTGAGGGCCGTCGAGGACGGCGGTGAGCAGATCGACGCAGCGGGCCGCCGCCTCGCCGAGGGGTTGGCTGACGCTGGTGAGGCCGATCGCGGCGGCGACCGGGGTGTCGTCGAAGCCGATCACCGCCAGGGCCGGGGCGTCGGCCCGCACAGCCTGGAGGGCGCCG
Source organism: Micromonospora sp. U56 (assembly GCF_018070095.1). NCBI lineage: Bacteria > Bacillati > Actinomycetota > Actinomycetes > Micromonosporales > Micromonosporaceae > Micromonospora > Micromonospora sp. U56. The sequence continues at coordinate 25,426 of NZ_JAGPYL010000018.1, read as the reverse complement.
AGGGCGAGCGAGTCGCTGGCGCACAGCAGCGCGGTCGGCGCCGCCTCGGCGAGCAGCCCGCGCGCGTGGCGCTCGCCCTCGGCGATGCCGTCCACCGCCTCCCGGGCAAGTCCGGCCGGGTCGACACCGGCCGCGACGAGCGTGCGGCGCCAACCCGACCGCCGGTCGTCGCCGACTCCGGAGCCGGCTGGCCAGCCGATGAAGCCGATCCGGCGGTGACCGGCGGCCAGCAGGTGGGCAGTGGCCTCCGCCGTGCCGGCCGCGCCGTCCACGTCGACCCACGGGTGCACGTCGGGTGCGTCCCACGGCCGGCCGAAGGTCACGAACGGCACCTCCCGCTGCGCGAGCCAGGCCGTCCGGGGGTCGCCGTGGTCGGTGCCGGTGAGCACGAAGGCGTCGAGGTCGTACGCCCCGAGCAGGTCGTCGTACGTCGCGATCTCGCGCTCGGTGTCGGCGGCGGTGTAGAGCATGACGCGGTAGCCGGCGGCCTCGGCGGTCTCCGTGAGCCCGTGCAGGAACCGGTCGAGCACCGAGCCGTTGATCCCATCGCGGGTGGGCTCGATGCGGACGGCGATCAGCCGGGACCGGCCGGTCCGCATCTGCCGGGCGGCCTGGTTGGCCCGGTAGCCCAGCGCGGCGATGGCCTCCTGCACGCGCAGCCGGGTCTCCTCGCGCACGATGTGCGGCGCGTTGAGCACGTTGGACACGGTCTGCCGGCTGACTCGGGCACGTCGGGCCACCGTAGCGATGGTTACCTTTTCGGGCACGTCATCCCCTTCGCCGCTTTGAACGATCTGAGGGCAGCATTGGATCGTTCAAGTTGCCGGAATTTCGCAATGTGCATCGCGCGGGACGGTCTGTCAAGACATCCGCATCCGCACCTCACCGAGAAGGACCTGGAGCCACACCGTAACCGAACGCCACCTGCAACCCCTGCTGCACGATCTGGTGGGGGTCGTGCTCGCCCCGCGACCAGCGCGCTCGGGGACGCGGCTCAGGTGGCCGCACTGCTGACGACGGACGCAATCGCCGGCGGGTTCGGGCTGCACCATGTCCGCCCGCGATGCTGCGTTCAGTCCGCTGTCGTCGTACCGCTGCAGCTCGACCTGGTCTAGCACCTCGAGGACATGCCCGAGGTCCGCGACTGGTCCTCGGCGACTGGGCATAGCAGGGCTGGCATACGGATGCGACGGTCACGTCGCCGTGGCCGCCTGTACGTCGCGCGCCGAAAGCTGCCGAGGACACGCCCTGACCCCTGTGTCAGATGCCGGTTCACGTCGCCACCCGTCATCGCCTCGTGTACCGGGACGAGGTTGTCAGCAGGCACCGTTTGGCTGCACGGCCGATCGGGTAATCCACGAGGTTGAGAATCAGCGTGCTTCGCTGGAAGAACCGGAGGCAACAGTGACTGTGCGCGATGCCGACCGCCCATCGTACGAGGGGGCGGCGGCGCCCGGGGAGACGGCGACCAGTACCGGGGGCAAGGCCCTCGCCGTGCTGCGGATCGCGACCGGCGCCGTGTTCCTCTGGGCATTCCTGGACAAGCTCGTCGGGCTGGGCTATTCCACACCGTCGGAGCGGGCGTGGATCAACGGCGGGTCGCCGGCCAGGGGCTTTCTGTCCTCGGTCGAGGTCGGCCCGTTGACCTCGGTGTTTCACTCGATCGCCGGCACCTGGTGGGCCAACATCCTGTTCATGTTCGGTCTGCTCGCCATTGGCGTGGCGTTGATCGCCGGGATCGGGCTGCGCGTGGCCGCCGTCGCCGGCGCGGTCATGATGGTCCTGATGTGGTTCGCCGAGTTCCCGCCGGCGCAGCACAACAACGCTGGCGAGCCGACCGGGTCGACCAACCCGCTGGTCGACTACCACATCATCTACGCCCTGGTGCTGGTCGTTCTCGCAGCCACTCGTGCTGGCCACACCTGCGGCTTGGGCCGGTGGTGGACGCGGCTGCCGCTGGTACAGAAGAACCGCTGGCTCGTGTGAGCCTGCCTGCGGTGCCCTGACGGCCGGTGGCCAGACAGGCCAGGGTGTTGGCGTGTTGGCTGCCTTCTGCTCGGCGAACGCGACGGTGAACTTGCCACGCATCGGCGTACGTCGGCCGAGCGGCACGGGACGGAGCCCCTGGAGCGTAGGCGCCATCATCGATGGCTGACATGGAGGGGCGCTCCATAACGATGCGGCTCCGGTGGTGACATCCTCTGTTTCTGCCGTGTTACCGTCCCCGCTCACCGGCCGGAGGAGGTGACACGATCGTGTCGACTGCCGACCCGGATGTCGCCCTGCGGGCGCTTCGGCTGCTGGCCGGCCCCGATGCCGGGGTACCCGATACCCTGGCCGGGCTGGCCGCCCACGCCGCCGACGATCCGCGGGCGACCGAGAGCATCGAGCTGGCCCGGGCGGTCGCGGAGCGGCTGGCCGAGCGGGACCGGCGCGAACGGGAGCTGACCGCCTTGTACGAGACGGCTGGCGACCTGTCGTCGCGGCACGACCTGGAGGAGGTCCTGCAGGCCATCGTCACCCGCGCCCGTGGGTTGCTGGGCACGGAGGCCGCCTACCTGATGCTGATCGACAGGCAGCGCGGCGACACCTATGTGCGGGTCACCGACGGCATCCGCACTGATGCGTTCAAGGCGGCCCGGCTGGACATGGGTGCCGGGTTGGGTGGGCTGGTCGCCCAGACCCGCCGCCCCTACGCCACCCCGGACTATCCCGGCGATCGGCGGTTCAAGCACACGGTCGACGCGATCGTCAATGCTGAGGGGCTGATCGCCGTGCTTGGGGTGCCGGTGTTGCTGCGCGAGGAGGTGATCGGGGTGCTGTTCGCGGCCAACCGGCGGCAGCGGCCCTTCGCCGACTCCGAGGTCGCCTTGCTGATCTCCCTGGCCACGCATGCCGCGATCGCGATCGAGACCGCGTCGCTGTTCGCCGATGTGCGCGCCCACAGCGATCTGGTGGAGCGCGCCGGGAGCGTGCACGAGCGGTTGACCGCGGTCGCTGCCGGCGGCGGTCGGCTACCCGACCTCGCGGCTGCCGTCGCCGAAGCCCTCGACAGCGCCGTCGTCGTCGCCGACCCCGCGCTGCGGGCCCTCGCCGCCGCGGGCACGAGCGAGGAGCCGGCGGCGATCACCGGCGGCCTGGCCACGGCGTGCCGGGCGGCACTGACGACCCAGGCCACCGTGATCACCGCGGATGGGTGCGCCACCCCCGTCACCGCAGGCACCCAGCCGTTGGCGGTGCTCGCGGCTCGACGCGGCGACCTCGACAACGCCGACCAGCGCACCTTCGAACGCGCCGCGCTCGTCGTGGCGATCCTGCTGCTCACTCAGCGGCAGCTGGCGGAAGCCGAGCAGCGCGTCCGCGGCGACCTACTTACCGACCTGCTCGCCGACACCCAACCCGATTCCGACGGGCTGCGCCGCCGGGCCCGGCTACTCGGCATCGACCTCGACACTCCGCACGTGGTCGTGGTGGCCGAACCGGTCAGCGGAAAGGACCTGCGGCTGGCGGTCAGCGCGCTGACCGGGTGGGCCGGCGAGCGCGGCGGCCTGGGCGGCGAGCACGGCCGTACGGTGGTGCTGCTGGTCCCGGCCGCCGACCCGCAGTCCGCCGCCGAGCATGGTGGAGACCGAGCCCGCTGCGCCGGCTGCGCGGTCACCGTCACCGCCACCGGGCCCGCGGCTGGGCCGGCCCCGATCCGTGACGCGCACCGCGAAGCGCGCCAGTGCGTGGACGTGCTCACCGCCCTCGGCCGGACCGGCAGCGTGGCCACCCCGCAGGACCTCGGCGTGTTCGGGATCCTGTTCGGCCCGTCCGGCCGCGATCGCATCCAGCGCTTCATCACCGCGACGCTCGCCCCGGTGCTCGAGCACGACGCCCGGCGCGGCACGGACCTGCTGGGCACCATGGAGGCGTACTTCGACGCCGACACATCCCACGCCCGTGCAGCGGCGGCGTTGTTCATCCACCCCAACACGCTGTACCAGCGCATCGAACGGATCAACGGCCTGCTGGGTGACGGCTGGCGCAGCGGCGACCAGGCCCTGCAGAACCAGCTCGCGATCAAGTTGCACCGCATCGACGTCCATCTTGACCGCGCCGGCCGGTAGTGGAGGAAAACTCCACACGAACCGGCGCACGACGGAAGGTTGCCCCATCGCCTCAAGGCTGAACGGTTCCTAGGTTTCCGGGTATGGATGCCCGCCCCACCGCCCTGGCCGCCGACCGCCAGCCCGTGCTCGATCCTCGGCTGCCGGTCGACGACTTCCAGCCACCGTTCGCCGGGTTCGCCGAGTTCCTGCGCCATCGCACCGACACCGATACGACGTACCTGACCGAGTTGCACCACGCCCGCGGCACCCGCCGCGAGTGGACCGTCGGGCGGTGGCGGGCCCGGGTCGAGGCGACGGCCGCGTGGCTGCGCGATAGCGGCGTCAGCCACGGCGACGCGGTCGCGACGCTCACGGGGAACACCGCCGATGCCCTCGCGGTCGCCTACGCGTGCTGGCTGATCGGCGCCTGCTGCGTCCCGCTGAACGTCCAGGAGGCCGCCGACCGGCAGGCCTACGTGCTGCGCGACTCGCAGGCGGGACTGCTGGTGTACGCCCCCGAGCACGCCGACCGAGCCGCCGCCGTGGCGGCCATGACGTCGACCCCGCGCCATGCGACCGGCGAGCTGCCCACCACCGGCGACCGGCCGATCGACGACCCGGCGACCGGCCTGGACGTGCCGGCGCTGCGGCTGTACACCAGCGGCACCACCGGCGACCCGAAAGGCATCATCACCACCGTCGGCAACCTGCTGACCGACCTGGACGCGCTCGCCGCCACCTCCGCCTGGGACGCCACGACGCGCGTGTACACGGTCCTGCCCGTGCACCACGCCAACGCGCTGGTCATCTCCAGCCTGCTGCCCTGGTCGACCGGATCCTCGACGGTGCTGGTCGACCGGTTCCGCACCGACACGTTCTGGCGCGACGTCGACAACGAGCGCGCCACCACCGCCAGCCTGGTGCCCACCCTGCTGGAGTTCCTCCTCGCTCACGACGGCCGCGCCCCCGACCACTTCACCGAGGTGCTGTGCGGCGCCGGGCCGCTGCTGGTGGAAACCGCACTCGGCTTCGAGCAGCGGTTCGAAATCGCCATCCGGCACATCTACGGCCTCTCCGAGACCACCTGCGCCGCCTGCGCCATGCCCGCTCTGAACGTCGACGAGCGTCGCCGCTGGCACGCCGACTTCGGCTTCCCCAGCATCGGCTGCCCGGTGCCGCACGCCGAGATGGCGGTGCTGCACCCGGTCACCGGCGAGCCCGCGCCCGCAGAGGTCCGCGGCGAACTCGCGGTGCGCGGCGCCATCGTCATGCTCGGATACGCGGGCCGTCCCGACGCCACCGCCGAGGCCTTCCGCGGCGGTTGGTTCCACACCGGCGACGAGGGCTTCTGGCGCCCCGGACCGGGCGGCCGACCGGCGTTCTTCATCACCGGCCGGATCAAGGAACTGATCATCCGTGGCGGGCACAACATCTCCCCGTTCGAGATCGACGAGGTCCTGCGCTCCCACCCGCGGATCAGGTTCGCCCTCGCGGTGCCGTTCGAGCACCGGGTCTACGGCGACGAGATCGCCGCCTACGTCGTCCCCGACGGCCCGCTCACCGAACAGGACGTCCTCGAGCACTGCGCCGCCCGGCTGGACTTCGCTCACCGGCCCAAGGTCGTCATCTTCGGCGACGACGTGCCCTACACCGCCACCGGCAAGGCCAAGCGCATCGAGCTCACGAACCGCCTCGCCCCGCGGCTGCGCGAGTTCCGCGAGGCCACCTTCCGCCGCCCCAGGACCTCTCCCTGAGGAGCCCCGATGAGACCGCTGCGCCAGGTTCTCCCGCCGTCGAACACGCCACGCTGCAGCCCATGTTCCATGCCCGGCTGACCGGCAACGGCGGCACCCTGACCCCGGCGGTCGTACGCACCCTGACCGCCGACCAGACCGCCCCGCCCGCCGTTGCCATGAACCAGTAGGGAGCGCCACCCATGTCGTACACGGAACTCGACGTCCCGGTGACCGGCGGCACCCTGCGGGCCTGCCGGTGGCCGGCCACCCGCGACAACGCGCCCACCGTCCTGGCAGCGCACGGGATCACCGCCAACGCGCTGTCCTGGGCGGCGGTCGCCGACGCGCTGGCCGGCCGGGCCACCCTGGTCGCCGCCGACCTGCGCGGCCGTGCCGGCAGCGCCGGCCTGCCCGGCCCGTACGGGCTCGCCCAACACGCCGACGACCTCATCGCCATCGCCGGGCACCTCCACCTCGGCCGAGTGGCGATCGCCGGGCACTCGATGGGCGCCTTCGTCGCCGCCGTCGCAGCCCTCCGCCACCCGGACCGGATCTCGTCGCTGCTGCTCGTCGACGGCGGGGTCACCCTCCCGACACCCGGCGGCGGCGACATCGACGCCACCCTGGAGGCCGTGATCGGCCCGGCCATGCGCCGGCTGCGGATGACCTTCGCGGACGCGCAGGCGTATCTCGACTTCTGGCGCGCCCACCCGGCACTGTCGGCGGACTGGTCACCGGTCATGGAGGCGTACGCGCTGCGCGACCTCGTCGGCCAACCCCCGATACTGCGCTCCTCGTGCAACCTGGACGCGGTGCGCCAGGATGCCACCGACACGCTCCTGGACGATCAGATCACCACCGCGATCCACCGCGTCGGCTGCCCGACCACCCTGCTGTGGTGTGAGCGTGGCATCCTCGACGAACCTCAGGGCCTGTACGACGAGGCCCGGTTCGAGGCCGCCGGCGTGGACCGCACCCGGATTGGCATTGAACAGCTGGCCGACGTCAACCACTACACGATCCTGTTGTCCGCCAACGGTGCGGCCGCTGTCGCCAGCCACATCGGACGGCTGCCATGAGGCGCGTGCACGTCGCCGGGGTGGGCATGGTTCCGTTCCGCAAACCATCGCAGAGCCTGCCGTACCAGCTGGCGGGTGCGCAGGCAGCCCGCGCCGCCCTCGCCGCCGCCGGTGTCGATTGCCAGCTGGTGCAGCAGGCCCACGCCGGCTACGTGTACGGGGTTTCCACCTGTGGCCAGGCTGCCGTCTACGGCCTCGGCCCGACCGGAATTCCGATCGTCAACGTCAACAACAACGGCGCCACCGGCTCCTCGGCACTGTGGTGTGGCGACGGCGATGATGGCTTCCTCCCCGCCTTCGTGGATTTGCCGGGGCGATGGGCGGTGGCGCGTGGAAGTCACGCGTACCGAACAGGCGGGGCGCGTGCAGGGCCAGCGTCTGGGGTGTCGACGTCATGACCTGTCCCGAGAGGTGAACGGTTCCCGATCCGACCGGAGTGGCCGTGGCCGTGGCGCAGCATGCTGCTCGGTGCGCGGATCAGCCAGCCAGTCGACGATGGCAGCAGCTGTCCAGGACTGCGCGTGGCTGCCGGCGGGCTCGCCGGTCTGCGGGTCGTAGTACTCCCCGAAGTTGCGGTCCGCCACCATGGCGAGGGTCTGTTCCCGCCATCGCTGCGCGAGCGCATCCTCGCCGTGCCGCCGCAGCGCCCACACGAACAGCCAGTTGAGGAATGGCCAACTCGGGCCTCGCCAGTAGGTGCGCGGTTTGAACCCGGGGTCGTCCGGCGAGACGGATGGCGGCACCTTGAAACGCAGTGAGGGATGCTCGGCCCACCGTGGTCCGGCGAGGATCGCGGTCTGCTCACGCCGCACGGTCTCGTCCCCGCCGCAGAGCGCGACCGACCAGGACGCCACCGACTCGGCGGGGATCCAGGTCCCGCGGATCTCGTCGAAGTCGCGGCAGCGGCGGGTGACCGGGTCGAGGGTCGACAGGACCCCCTGCCGGGCATGCTCGGCAAGCAGCCGCTGCTGGTCGGCGATGTCCCCGCGCCCCAGGCTGTCGGCCATCCGCGCGGTCTCATCGGCTGCGAGGGCCAGGACTGCGGTCATGAAGACGTCACGGACGCGGAAGGACACGACTTTTTCGATCATCTTGTCGTCGTAGCCGACCGACTTCATCTCCCCGACCAGCGTGAGGTAGCGCTGGTACTCCTCGTCGCTCGGCCGGTCGGCCAGATCGGTGACGACCTTCGTGTCGTGGCGGCGCAGTTCGACGAGCTCGTCGACGGTCACACCCGCGTACGCGGAGTCCCACCGCGGCGAGTTGTCCATGCCGGACTCCCAGCCATGATGAATCTCGATCAGCCCACGCCCCGACGGGTCGCGGACGTCGGTCAGCCACTGGTGCCACGCAACGATTTTCGGCAGATGCTCGGTGACGAAGGCCTCCGCACGCACGGCGTCCGCGCCGCCCCGCGACCGGGCGATGTCGAGGATGCGTGCCAGGGCGATGGCGTGCGCGGGGGGCTGACAGATTCCGCTGGTGAGCACCCCGCCGGGTTTGGCCCTGGCCGAGGTGGTTCCCCACACGTCCGGCCCAGGAAAATAGCCGGGCACGTCGGAGAAGACAATGTGCGGAATCATGCCGGTCGACCACTGCGCGTCGAAGAGGTTACGCAGCTCCAGCAGCGCCCGCTCGACGGACATGTGCGCCAGGCCGATGGAGATGAAGGCGGCATCCCACGACCATTGATGTGGGTAGAGCGCCGGCGCGGCCTTCACCATCCCGCCGAGGTCGTTGTCGCGCAGAACCCTCCGCGCCGCCTCATCCAACGTCGACGCGTCCACCACGAAGCTCCTGTCGTTCATACGCTTGCCAGCAGACCAAGCCCGGTCTGCGGGTCATACAGCCGCACGGAGTCCGGGGCGAAGTGCAGGAGGACCGTCTCGCCCGAGGAGACCCGCTGGCTCGGTGGAATCTGGACCTTGAGGCTCTGGTCGGCCACCTTGACCGTCAGTAGCGTGGCGGCGCCCAACGGCTCGACGACGTCGACGACAGCGGGAACCGGGTCCGGCCTGTGCGCGGCGATGGAGATGGCCTCGGCACGGATGCCGATCCTGATCGGACCAAGCGGTACGGCCGCCGGTGCGGGGATGGAGGCGTCCTCACCGAAGATGATGCGGCCGTCGGCTACCTGGCCATCGAGAAAGTTCATCGGTGGCGACCCGATGAACCCCCCGACGAAGGTGTCCGCTGGGCGGTCGTACACCTCCATCGGGTGTCCGAGTTGGGCGATCTTGCCGGCCTCCATCACCGCCACCCGGTCGCCGAGTGAAAGCGCCTCGACCTGGTCGTGGGTGACGTAGACGGTGGTCGTGCCGATGTGCTCGACGATCTTCTTCAGCTCGGCGCGGAAGTTGAGCCGCAGCAGGGCGTCGAGGTTCGACAGTGGCTCGTCCATGAGCAGGACGTCGGCGTCGACGACGATCGCTCGCGCCACGGCCACCCGCTGGCGCTGGCCGCCGGAGAGCTGTGCCGGGTAGCGATCCAGGTACGGAGTCAGCTGGAGCAGATCCGCCGCCCAGGCCACCTTCTTGGCGATCTCATCCTTGGGCATCTTTCGGGTCATCAGGCCGAACCCGATGTTCTGGCGTACGCGCCGGTGTGGGAACACCGCATACGACTGGAACACCATCGACAGGTTGCGCCGGTTCGGTGGCAGGTAGGTCATGTCCCTGCCACCGATCGCAATCGCCCCGGCATCGGGCAACTCCAGCCCGGCGATCATCCGCAGCAGCGTCGTCTTGCCGCAGCCGGACGGGCCGAGCAGGACCATGAACTCGCCGTCTTCGACGTGCAGGGAGATGTTCTTGGTGGCCGGCTCTGTGTTGCCAGGGTAGGTCTTGACCAGGTTACGAATTGAGATGTCAGCCATGGTGGTCGTCCACTTTCGGTGTGCGGCGCGGGAGGCGGAGCCGGGTCATCGGATGGTGGTCCCCCACATGTTGATCAGGTACTTGCGCATCACCGCGATGAAGATCAACGCCGGGACGATGAGGAAGAAGCCGCCGGCGAAGCGGAAGGTCAGCGGGGAGTCGGACAGGGACGAGAGCACGGTGGCCGGCAGCGTCCGCTGGTTGAGGGTGAGGATGGTGGCGCCCAGCACCTCGTTCCAGCTCAGCACGAAGGTGAAGATCGAGGCAGCCGAGATCCCCGGCAGCGCGAGCGGTAGGACGACGCGGCCGAAGGCACCGAGCGGCCCGCAGCCGAAGATGCGGGCCGCTTCCTCGACATCGACCGGGACCGCGAGGAAGACGCTCGCGGTGACCAGGATCGTCGTCGGCAGCGTCAGCGCCGTGTGCAGCAACACCACGGCGAGCGGCGTGTCGTACATGCCGACGTTGAGGAACAGTTCGGCCAGCGGCACCGAGAGCACGACGATGGGCAGCGCCCGGGTGAAGAGCAGGAAGAGTTGGTACTGGTCACGGCCCTTGAAGACGTACCGGGCGATGGCATATCCGGCCGGCGCGCCGACCACGAGGGAGAGAGCCAGCGTGCCGACGGCGACGATCAGGGAGTTGATCAGGCCAGCACCGACACCGGTCGAGCTGAGGAAGGTTGACATCGTCTCGACCGAGAAGGCGGTCGGCAGGAACCGCAGCGGAAACTCGTTCATGGCGGCTGGAGAAGAGAATGCCGCGACCGCGATCAGGTAGAACGGCACGACCATGAACAGGCTGACCGCGACGCACGCCAGTTGGAGCAGTAGGCGGTTGCGCTTGAGCCGACGTAGCGGCCTCAGATCGACCGGTACGTCGTCGGACTGTTCGGTGCGCGAGGGTGCCAGCGTGCTCATCGGGCCGCCCCTTTCGTCCCGTCGCGTAGCACTCGCAGGTAGAGGAACGCCGCCGCCATCGACACGAACATGACGACGAGCGCGAGCGCCGAGGCGACATTCGGGTTCTGCAGCGCGGTGTAGAACCGGTAGGTCTCCCCGACGAGCAACGGGAAGTCCTGGCCGGTCAGGGCCTGCGCGACGGCAAAGGTCTGGAAGGCGAGGATCGTCCGCAGGATCAGAGCCACCTGCAGGCTCGGTTTGAGGAGCGGCAACCAGACGTGCCGCAGCCTCGTCCAGTAGGTCGCCCCGAAGACGTTCGCCGCCTCGTCGTAGTCCTTGGGGATTCCCTGCAGGCCGGAGACGACGATGACCATGACGAGCGACGTCGCCCGCCACAGCTCGGCGACGAGGATCGCCGTGAACTGCGATGCCGGGTTGGTGTAGGAGAGCCACGACACCGGGCCGACACCGATCGTTGACAGGCCCGAGTTCAGGTACCCGTTGTCGGTGAAGATCGAGAGCCATACGAGGCCCGCGGCCAGGTCGGAGACGGCGATCGGCACCGCCCAGAGGTAGAAGTAGAGGCCCTGGCCCTTCGGCCGTTGGTGCAGCAGCAGCGCCATGACGATGGCGAGCACGAACTGCACAGGCAGCAGAACCACGATGAGGAGCAGCGTGTTCCGCACGGCGGGCCCGAACTGGCCGTCGCCGACCATCCGCTCGATATGCTCGAGGCCGAGCCCGTCCGGCGACTGGAACGCCTGCAGGATGCCGGCGACCATCGGCCACGCGAAGAGCAGCAGCATGAGGATGATCGACGGGGAGATCAGCAGCAGCGCCGGCGAGAGCCGGCGCGAACGACTGGCACGACCTCCCCGCGTGCCTTCTCGTACCAGTTCCGTCCTGGTCATGGCTCAGGCCACGCTGCAGGTCTGACCCGCAACCGCCTTGTCCGGCGCCCAGCAAGGGACCTTCGCCTGGTCGAGGATGCCCTGCAGGACCTTGGCCTGGGCGCCGAGCACTGCTGCCGGTTCCTTGCCGTCCTTGCAGATCTGCGCGAAGCAGTCCTTGTAGACCTGTGACACCTCGCCATCCCGCTTGCCCAACCCGACCGGCGTCACCGCGATGATCGCGTTGGATGCGTTCTGCTGCGCACCCACGGCCTTTGCCTCGAGGCTGACCGCCGGCGGTAGGTCCGTCGGCAGGTCGCCCTTGACGACCGGGAAGAACGCGTTCTGCCGCAACGTCTCCGCTTGGGCCGCAAGTTGCGACAGCGCGGTCATGACCTTGGTGGCCTTGTCCAGGTCGGCACCCCTGGGTACGCCGAACCCGGCGACGACGAGCATGTAGCCCTGCCCCTTCGGGCCCGTCGGGGAAGGCAGCATCACCCAGTCGTCGGGCTTGTCCTTGGGAGCATTGACCAGACGGGCCACGTGGTCCCAGCCGACGAGAACCTCCCCGCGTGCCATCGGTTCCTGCAGGTTGTCGTAGTTCGTCGACGCGGGGTTCATGTTCGCCCAGAGTTCCTTCATGTACTTCCAAGCGGTGACCGCGTCGGCGGACGCGAAGCCGGTGACCTGTCCGCCGGTGAAACTCGGCAGCAGGAAGCCCTGGAAGAAGCGGTGATAGAGGCCCTTGGGCCCGGCGGGAAAGCCGAAGACCGCCTTGCCGGTGGCCTTCCTGGCGTTGATCGCCCACTGCAGGTACTGGTCGTAGGTCAGTTTGTTCTGGTCGGCGCCCGACGGCAGGTACGCCAGCGTCGACTTGTGCGCCGCCACCACGTACGTGGCCTGCATCCACGGGATGTACTTCACCGTGCTGCCACCGAGCGTGGCCAGCGACCAGAGGTCGTCCGAGATGCCGGCGGAGGACAGTTGAGACTTGACGGTGTCCAGGTCTTCCAGGTTGTCCGCGAGGGTGGCGAGGTCACCGTGCAGCCCCCCCACCAGGCCGATGCTGACCTTGTTCGCCTTGACCTGAGCGGAGACCTGCGTGACGACCTCCCCGGCCGTCATGGAGTTGTAGGCGATCTTGAAGTCCTTGACATGCGTCGAGAGGATCTTCTCGTAGCGCTGCTTTTCTTCGATCGGCGTGAACTGGGTGGAGATGAAGGTGAAGTCTCCACCGCCGGACGTGCTCGCGCCCTGACAGCCCGACAAGGACCCGGCCAGGAAGGGCATCGCAGTCGCCCCGAGGCCGAACTTGAGGGCTGTGCGCCGGGAGAGGGGCCTGTCGTTGATCGAAGACATGAGGACCTCCACTGTGGTGGGTGTCGTCGTCGACACCCTTCTGTCAGGCTGCTGAACATAAGTGCCGTCCTCCTGGTCGTCAAGGGTTGCGGGGGGTTGTAACGTCTGTATCCATGCACGATCCGCCACGGCTGCAGGCTGCCGCCGCCCCCGCGGGAGTGGCATTGTCCGCCGGTCGGTTGCTGCACCTCATCCGCAGCGAGTCCGGGGTGACCCGTGCACAGTTGTTGGCCCGCACCGGCATGTCGCGGACCACCCTGACCGAACGTCTCGAGCAACTCACCGCCGCCCGCTTGATCCGCGAGAGCCGCAGCACCGATCCGACCGGCGGCCGACCCGCGAAGATCATCGAGTTCGACGCCGTCGACAAGGTCGTGCTGACCATCGATCTCGGGCACACTCACGCCCGGGTGGCGGCCGTGTCCATCGCCGGGGTACCCCTGGCGGCGACCGAGATCGCCGTGAAGGGCAGGTCGCCGTCGGAACTCGTGCTGACTGCATTGATCAAGGCAGCCGAGGAGGTACTGCAACGGTCTCCGGGTTGGGAGATTGTCGGCATCGGGTTCGGCGTGCCCGCGCCGGTCGTGCAGGAGGGGCAGACCCACTGGGACAGCTCACCGATGCGGGGCTGGTCCGAACGCCTCATCTCCGACACCTTGCAGGGGCGGTGGCCGGTCCCCCTCGTACTCGAGAACGACGCACGCGCGTTGGCCATCGGCGAGGACAGCCTGATGTCCTCCGCTGAGTCCGGTGTGGACATCCTGCTGGCTGTCAAGTTCGGCTGGGGCATCGGCGCAGGAGTGGTGATGGACGGCCACCCCCTTCGGGGTTCGACCGGCGCGGCTGGCGACATCGGTCACACGCGTGTCACCAGGGACGGCCCACGGTGCCGGTGCGGTCGACGCGGGTGCCTCGCCGCGTACGCCTCAGGACGAGCCATTCTGCGGCAACTGCGACATCGCCGCGTGACCAGCCTCTCGGACGTGGTGACGCTGCTGGACCGCAAGGATCCGGAGGTGACGGCCACCGTGCGTCGCGCGGGTGAGGCGATCGGTCATGTCCTCGGCGGTCTGCTCGCCTGCATCAATCCGTCCGTCGTGGTCCTCGGTGGCCTGCTCGGACACCATCCACTGGTCGTGCGGTCCGTCCGCGCCGAGGTGAAGAGCAGCACCCTGCCCCGGATGATCGAGCGGACCAGCATCCAACCCAGTCGTCTCGGAGAGGACGCCGGCACGATAGGAATGGCCCGGCTGGTGGTTCAGTCGCTCTACAGCCCGGAAGCCGTGGACAGCCGGCTGAAACTGCTGACAGAGTGAGCTAGCTTGATCTTCAACCCGCGGTGAGCGAGCGAGCTGCTCAGGACCTGGACCGCGTGGCGTACGTCCTCTGGGTCGGAGTCGACCGCCATGGTGAGCCGATCGAGCGAGGCCGACACCGTACTCCGGCTGAGCTCGCCACTTGCACCGTCCACCAACAGCCGAAGTACCCGCTGCGACAGCCTTCCGTACCGCGACTGCCACCAGACCCTGTCCTCCATCGCGCGCTGCTCCGGGCTCAACGGCAGGCCCGATCTGGCTCTGTCAGGGCCTGCGGCGCCCGTGGGACCAGATCTGGGACCGGGAGGTACGCCACGGCGGCTGAGCCGAAATCGTCAGCCCGCCGTCGCCACGACCACGAACTCGCCGTCGTCCCCCGCACCCACCGGTTCCCCCTGCCAGCCGCCGTGGATCCGCTGCACCCGGAAACCCGCCTGCGCGAGCGAGTCCCGCAACTCCCCCTCGGTGCGGAACCGCAGCACCGCGTCGCCGCGCAGCTCACCGTCGGCGAAGCCGAAGTGCCGGGTGAAGCGCACGACGCCGTCCCGGGCGTCGGTCACCTCCGTCCAGGTCACCACCTCCGAGCCGTCCGACAGACGAACCGACCGGCGTGAGTCGACCCGGTTCCACCGCTCCCAACGCCGATCGGCCGGATCCCGGGAGTCGAAGAGCAGCCGGCCACCCGTACGCAGCGCCCGACGCAACGCGGCGAGGACCCGCCGCCACTCGTCGTCGTCCACCACGAACTGCGCCACGTGGCTGGTCATCACCGCCACGTCGTACGCCCCGCCGGGCAGCACCTCCGCGCCACCCTCGACCCAGGTGACCCGGTCCGCACCGGGCTTGGCGCGCGCCGCGTCCAGTGAGGCGCGGGCCGGGTCGACGCCGGTGACGGTGTGCCCGGCGGCGGCCAGGGCCAGGGCCAGCCGGCCGGTGCCGCAGCCGAAGTCCAGCACCCGGGCGGCCGGGCTGACGCCGACCTCGGTGACGAAGAAGTCGTCGTCCGGGCCCCACCGGCACTCGACGTCGTAGACCGCGACGAGGCGGGGATCGGTGAACTCCGCGTTGCGCACCGCCGCACCTATTCCATGGGGCCGGCGGGAGCGAACCGGAAGTGGATCCCGTTGGGAACGGCGGCATGCGTCAGCCCGGTGATGTCGCTGAAGTCCCTGAGCCGAGCGAGGGCCGCGTCGGCGGTCACCGTGTCGCTCAGCGCCACGGTGATGCCGGCAAAGTGCAACCACGCGTCCGCGGCGACCGATTCGACTCCCAGGCTGTCCAGGTCACCGGACACGTTCGCCCGGACCTGGATGGCCAGGTCGCGCTGCTCCAGTACCTGCAGCTGGATCGCGTCGTAGCGGTGATGCGCGAAGTAGTAGACGCTGGCCTCGCCCGGCTCGGCGAAGCGTGAGCTGCTGGCACTCCGGCCTGCCATGCTGCGCCACCCGTCCGCCTGGATCGGCAGCCACTCGATGTCCAGGGTGAGTGGGCTGCTCCCATGATGGCGGGACACCGGCTGGAAGGGGAAGTGAAAGCTCCAGGTCAGCTGCGGTGCGAGTCCTAGCGTCGGGTTCTCGAACAACAGCCCCTGCCACTCACCGCCCTCGGCCGGAATGAAATCGCTGCGATCCAGGGCGTCCTCGTCACCTGCCTCGTCGATCATCGGTGCAGTCTGCCACCGCGGCGAAGCAAGCAGTGGCCCCGCCCGCGGGCCAAAAAACCTACCGATCCAATAGGGATCAACAGAACAGACATTATGATGCACCACAGTTTTGCCCCGTTATGTCCGCGCGAATTATCGGAATGTCATTGCCGGTTATCCAATAAATGGTCAAGCCTCCCGGCTGGCCGGCGGTAGAGGTTGCTGGCAGCGTTCTGTGACGGGTGTGGCTTGCGCCGCCGGTATCGGCATGGTTTCGGGGGTGAAGCCGGGCGGGCCGGGTGGCCCGCCCGGCTACCTCCCCGCTAGTCCCCGGCCATCACGGTGAAGGTGAATCCGGCCCTCGTCGGACGGCGCAGCGGGATGTCGCACTTGATCCGGCGCAGTGCCTCGTTCCTGCTGAGGCCGAGCCCTTGCGCGATGAGCCGTTCCGGGCGCACCGGTACCGGATCCTCGAAGACGACCTCCACCTGGACCGGCCACGCCTCGTCGAGCCATGCCGACGGGGTGTCGAGCTGCCAGGCCCCCGTCCAGTCCAGGGTGAAGCGGTTGCGCCGGGCGAGCAGCGGATCCAACAGCCTGGACGCCACCAGTTCCGGGTCGTTGACGTGGTAGCCGTGGAGCTCGGCCGGATCGAGGGATCTGACCGGCGCCCGCTCGTGGACGCTGAGCTTGCTCGTCCGATCGCAGGACACGCAGCGGACCAGCAGCCAGACGTCCAGCAGGTTGCCGTTGGCGTTGACGCGAAATTTGCCCTCGCCGGTGGTGGCCGACTCCGACCGGCAGTCCGCGCACCGCAACGACAGCAGAGGCAACCTGGTCCGACGAACGACCCAGGGCAGCACGATATGAGGTTGTGAAGACATGATCTCTCTCTGGACCTGACAC
This sequence comes from Micromonospora sp. U56, assembly GCF_018070095.1. NCBI lineage: Bacteria > Bacillati > Actinomycetota > Actinomycetes > Micromonosporales > Micromonosporaceae > Micromonospora > Micromonospora sp. U56. The sequence continues at coordinate 8,629 of NZ_JAGPYL010000018.1, read as the reverse complement.
GAGGCCGATTACGCGCGCGGCCTCAGACGCTGTATGACCGGGCGCACAAGGGCAGCCCGGCAGAACCGACGGGAGCGTCGGCTACAGGTGAGCGGAAGAAGGTGTCAGGTCTAAAGAGCAGGCGGGGTCACGCGGTTTGTCCTCTGTCCTCGGTGCGACGGGCCGCAGGCAACCTACGGGAACGCGAAAGGACGGCTCAAACGGTTTTCCGACCGAAACTTCGTCAGTGCCCCCGGGACCCCTCGGTGACGAAGGCGATGGTGTCATCGAGGCCGGCCGCTTGATCATCACCGGGATACGGCATCAGGCCGGAGGAGGCCAACAGTACGGCCACGCTTCGCTCCGGGCGCTCCACGTCGACCTGCGGCCCGGCGAACGTCACGCCGTTCGGTTGGTGCTCAAGCCCCTACGCCGAGGGCTACGAGCTGCTGGCCGGCGCCAGCGACGGGGGTGCGGTCAGCGCGAGCGCCGCCACGGAAAACGCCAGCGGCGGCGCCGGCCCGGCCGGCCGGTGGTGGTCGCCGGTTCGGTGGCAGCGGCCACGACAGCCGCCGAGCGCTGTTCCCGGTCGGCCCGCCAGCGTCGTACCGTCTCGTCGACGTTGACCGGCCGGACCACCACCCGCGGGCCGGTCGGGGTACGCAGCCAGGCCACGATCTCGGTGTTCAGCGCGGCCACGTACGCCCGGACGGACTCCTCGGTGGGCAGGTCACGGACCTCGTCGGGAACCTGCTCGACCCGGCGGCGCAGTTGCAGCGGCGTCGGCAACAGCAGATCGCTGGGCAGGGCCTCCCGCTCCAGGAAGCTCTTGATCCACCACGACTCGTCGTAGGGGGCGCCGCGGCCCGGGATCGGCTTGCCCATGCCGGGCAGGTTGTCGAAGTCGCCGCGCTCCACGGCGGTGCGGATCTGCGCCTCGACCGCCGCTTCCCACGCGTTGCTCACGTCACCCACCTCCCCGAACCACCGTATCCGCCGTACCGCCGAGGTTCAGCGCCCCGGCGCGGCCGGGCATTCCCCGCCGGCGGGTGGTGACGGGGGCCGGGGCGTAGATTCCCGGCAGGGGCGACGCGGGTCGGAGGAGGGCAGCGTGCGGGACTGGCTGATCGGGCTCGGTGTGGCCGTGGCCTGCCTGCTGGCCAGCTGGGCGCTGCTGGTGCTCCTGGCCCGGCGGCTGCCGCCGGGCATCCTGCGCGATTTGGCCGCGTTCATCCCCGACTGTCTGACCACGGTCCGCCGGCTGCGCGCCGACCCCCGGGTCCCCCGCAAGGCGAAGGTCGCCATCGTGGTGGCGGGCCTCTGGCTGGCCAGCCCGATCGACCTGATCCCGGAGTTCCTGCCGGTGATCGGCCCGCTGGACGACATCGTGGTGGTCGCGCTCGCCCTGCGCTACGCGGGCCGGCAGGTGCCGCGTGAGGTGCTGCTCGCCGCCTGGCCCGGGGAGCCGCGCCTGCTGCTGCGGCTGCTCGGCCCGCCCGCCACGCCGCCGGCCTGATCCCCGCCGAGGACGTCAGTCCCCCCGGCGCACGTGGCGGTGCCCGTCACCCGGGTACGGCGGCCGGGCGGGCAGCACCTCCACGAACGGGTACCCGCTCTTCTCCGCCACCCGGCAGGACGCCGGGTTGTCGACCTCGTGCAGCAGCTCCAGCCGGGTCAGTCCGGTGGCGGCGAAGCGGGTGAACGCCCAACCGCTCACCGCGTCCACCGCGCGCGAGGCCACCCCGCGGCCCCGGGCCGCGGCGGCCGTCCAGTAGCCCACCTCGGCCTCCGGCCGTCCCGGCGTGACGTCCTTGAGCAGCACGCAGGCGACGAGTCGCTGCCCGCCGTCGACCGGGTCCGTCTCGCAGACGGCGAAGCAGAAGCGGCGGCCGGCCGCCCAGCCCTGCCGGTGCCGCGCCACCCAGCGGCGGGCGTTGGCGGCGGTGCGCAGCGGGTGCCGGGTGCGCGCCCGCAGTTCCGGATCGCGGTAGATCTCCAGCAGCGCCTCGATGTCGTCGTCGCGCCACGGGCGCAGGACCAACTCGGCGGCGGACGTGGTGGCGGGCACCCGCAGGACGACGGACATCACAGCAGTGTCACCGCTGAACGGGCCGGCGCAAAGATGCGGTGCGCACGGCGCAGCGGTTCCCGGCGTAGGGTCGGGGCGGGCACGGGAGGGGCGGTGCGGCGATGGTGACGGTGGGCGCGCTGGTGGGGATCGGTCTGGTGGCGCTCGGCCTGGTGCTGACGCCCGGGCCGAACATGGTCTACCTGGTGTCCCGGTCGGTGACCCAGGGCCGCCGCGCCGGGCTGGTCTCCCTGCTCGGGGTGGCGGTCGGATTCCTGGTCTACCTGGCCGCCGCGGTGGCCGGCATCGCCACGGTCTTCGTGCTGGTGCCGCCGCTGTACACGGCGGTGAAGCTGGCCGGCGCGGCGTACCTGCTGTGGCTGGCCTGGCGGACGCTGCGCCCGGGCGGGCAGTCGGCGTTCACCCCGACGCCGCTGCCGCCGGACCGGCCGCGCCGGCTGTTCACCATGGGCCTGGTCACCAACCTGCTCAACCCGAAGATCGCCATCCTGTACGTGTCGCTGCTGCCGCAGTTCGTCGACCCGGCGCGCGGCCACATGGCGGTGCAGAGCCTGCTGCTCGGGCTGACCCAGATCGTGATCGCGCTGACGGTCAACGCGTTGATCGTGCTGACCGCCGGTTCGGTGTCGGCGTTCCTGCTCCGCCGGCCGGGTTGGGCGCGGGCGCAGCGGTACGTGATGGGCACCGTGCTGGCCGGCCTCGCGGTGCGCATCGCCGCCGACCGCTCCCGGGCCGCCGTCGCCACCGGCTGACCCGTCCCGGCCGCCGGCTCGGCACGAGCCTCAGAGGGCGTCGGGTCGGCGCAGCGCCGGGTGCCGCTCGCCGGGCCGTGCGTGCCAGGTCGGGGCGTCCTCGCGCAGCGTGGTGTCGATGCGCAGCCGCGCCCACTCGTCCAGCTCCGGCAGGTCGTCCGGGGCGAACCAGCCCACCTCGGTCGACTCGTCGCCGTCGGCGCGCGGCTCGCCACCCACCGGCGCGCAGCGGAACCAGACGTTGAGGTACTCGCAGACGTCGCCGTTGGGATAGACCACCGGGTGGGTGGCGACCCCGCCGACCCGGTCGACCCGGACCCGCACGCCGGTCTCCTCGAAGACCTCCCGCCCCACGGCGTCGGCCGGCTGCTCGCCCGGGTCGACGATGCCGGCGGGCACCGACCAGCGGCCGTTGTCGCCCCGCCGGGCCAGCAGCACCCGCCCGGCGTCGTCGCGCACCACGCCGCTGACGCCGGGCAGCAGGAGCAGGTCGTGGCCGATGTGGGCGCGCAGCCGGGTCACGTACGAGGGGACGGGCACCGGCACACGCTAGCCGGTGGCGTCGCGGTGCCGGCGGACCATCCCGGCGGCCAGCGGCGCCGCATCGAGGTCACCGGCGGCGATCCGGCCCGCGACGGTACGGCGCACCATCCGGTCGGCCAGCGCGGGAGCGTGCCGGGCGAGGGCCATCTCCAGCCGGCCCCGGGTCGTGGTGGCCACGTCCCGGGGCGCCCGGCGGGCGGTGGCCGCCCGCAGGATCGCCGCCACCACTCCCTCGACGGGTTCCATTCGCGACACCCCGCCCAGCGACAGACCCGCCTCGGCGGTGCTGGCGTGGATCGGTGAGGCGACCATGCTGGGGTAGACGACGCTGACGCCGACGTGGGTGCCGACCTCGTGGCGCAGCGCGTCGGCGTAGGCGACCAGGGCCCGCTTGCTCACCCCGTACGCGGCGGCGAGGGGCAGCGGCAGCACCGCCATCCGGCTGGCCACGAAGATCACCCGACCGCGGGCGGCGACCAGGTCGGGCAGCGCGGCGGCGGTGGTCCGCCAGGCGGCGAGCAGGTTCACCTCCAGCTGCTGGCGGACAGTCTCGTCGGGAGGCAGCTCCGCCGGGGCGGGACCGCCGACGCCGGCGTTGTTGACCAGCAGGTCCAGCCCGCCGAGGCGGTCGGCGGCGGCGCGTACGGCGGGCGGGACGGCGGCCGGGTCGGTCAGGTCGCAGCCGAGGACGGGCACGCCGGCAGCCATGCCCGGGTAGCGGTCGACGCCGACGACCCGCGCCCCGGCGGCGTGCAGCACGGCGCAGAGTTGCCGGCCGAAGGTGCCGTGCGCGCCGGTGACGACCGCCCGGCGGCCGGCCAGCCCGCTCACGCCGGCACCCGGGTGGTGGCGGCGGCCCGGCGGGCGCCCTCGTCGAGTTCCCGGGCCAGCTGGGCGAGGTAGGCGTCGAAGTCGACGCGCATCGCCGGGCGGCGGTCGCCCCAGCGGTCGGTCGCCGCGCGCAGCTCCGCCCGGATGTCGGCGCGCTGCCGGGCCGGGTCGGGCAGCGCGTACGTGCCGGCGAGCTGGGCGGCGACCAGCCGGGCCTGCGCCTCGACGAGCGGGAACGCCGCCCCGGTGGACTGCATCAGCCCGACGAAGGCCAGGCCGGGCACGTCGGGGTGGAAGACGTGCCGGTACAGCGGCAGGGCGTCCGGCCGGTCGCCGAGCAGCGCCGGGTCCAGGAACGGGAGATCCACCCGGTAGCCGGTGCACCAGATCACCAGGTCGACCTCGTCGGCGCGGCCGTCGGTGAAGGTGACCCGGTCGCCGTCGAAGCCGGCGACGCCGGGCCGTACCTCGATCTCGCCGTGGGTGAGGCGGGACAGCAGCCCGTCGGAGAGGGTGGGGTGGTCCTGGAGGAAGCCGTGGGCGGGTGCGGGCAGGCCGTAGCGGGTCGGGGGTCCGACGGTGGCGGTGAGCATGGTCTGGCTGATCCGTTGGCGCAGCCGCCACGGCAGCCGGCGGGCCAGCGCCCCGTTGAGGGTGTCCGACGGGCGGCCCAGCAGGTGCTTGGGCACCACCCACACGCCGCGGCGCAGCGACAGCAGGGTGCGCGCGGCGGCGTACGAGGCGTCGACGGCGATGTCCATCGCGGAGTTGCCGCCACCGACGACCAGCACCCGCCGGCCGGCGAGCTGTTCCGGCCCGCGGTAGGCGTGGCTGTGCAGCTGCTGGGCGGTGCCGGTGCCCGGGGGCGGCGGGACCGGTGACTTCGGCACCCGGTTGTGCCCGTTGGCGACGACCACGGCGGCCACGGTGACGGTGACCGGCCCGTCGGGTCCGTCGGCGTGCACGGTCCACCGGTCGCCGGCCCCGGGGACGACCCGGTCGACGGTGTGCCGCAGCCGTACCGACTCGTGCAGGCCGAACCGGTCGGCGTAGTCGGCGAGCCAACCGGCGACCCGGGTGTGGTCGGGGTAGTCGGGCCAGTGCGTCGGCATCGGGTGGTCGGCGAACTCGGTCCGCCTCCTGCTGGTGTTCAGGTGCAGCGTCCGGTACGCCGGCGAGCCGGCCGACCCGTAGACCCACAGGCCGCCGACCCGGTCGCCGGCCTCGAAGCAGACCGCGGGCACGCCGGCGTCGGCGAGGGCCTTGAGGGTGGCCAGCCCGGCCGCGCCCGCCCCGATCACCGCCACGGACGGTGGTGCGCCCATCCCCGCCTCCCCTACCCACGAAAATCCAACGACTGTCGGATAATGGTCGTGGGTGGGGCCGCCCGTCAAGAGCCGTACAGGCTGTCGAGGAAGCGGTGCACGAAGGCGCGGAACTCGCGGCGCTCGCGGGCCTGCGATCCGCCGCCGGCGGCCAGGGCCACCACGTGCCCGTGCACCGCCCAGACCAGGCTGCGCACGGTGACGTGCGGGGTGGGCTCGGCCAGCGCGCCGGTCGCCGCGGCGGCGGTGAGCAGCTCGGCGACCAGCCGGTACAGCGGCGCCGCGTACCGCTCGTCCAGCTCGGCGTGGCGCTGCGGCTCCAACCAGCGGCGCAGCCACAGCGCGGTGGTCTCCGGCCGGTCCTCCAGGAAGTCCACGAACACGTCGACCAGTTCGTGCAGCGCCCGCAGCGCCTCGCCCGGCCCCGCCTCGAGAGCCGCCCGGGCCCGTGCCGTCGCCTCCTCCAGGGCCGCCCGCTCGGCGGCGAACACCCGCGCGAAGCAGGCGTCGTAGAGCTGCGCCTTCGTACCCGTGTGGTGGGAGACCGTGGCCACGTCGACGCCGGCGGCGGCGGCGACCTCCCGGAGCCCGACGGCGTCGAAGCCGCGCCGGGCGAACAGCTCGGTCGCCGCGGCGAGCACCACCTCACGGGTCTGCCGGGTCTCGTCGCGCCGGGGACGGCCCGGGCGGCGTCGGGGCATGGTCATGCCGGCCATTGTGCCCCTACAATCCAGCAACTGTTGGATTGGCCGGGAGGAGACGGGGCATGACCGGGCTCGACCAGCAGCCGACCAGCGCGGACGCGGCGGCCCTGCCCCGCGGTCCGCTGCTGGGCTTCGCCGCCGGCTCGCTCGGCATGGGCATCTGGGTCACCGTGCCCGGCCTGCTGCTGCTCTACTTCCTCACCGACGTGCTGGCCGTCGCCCCCTGGCTGGCCGGGTTGGCGCTGCTGCTGCCCAAGGTCGCCGACGTGCTGCTGCACCCATGGGTCGGGCACCGCTGCGACGTCGAACAGGCCCGCCGCGGCGACCGGCGGCGGCTGTTGCTGCTCGGCTGTGCCCTGCCGGTGGCCTTCGCGGCCCTCTTCGCGGTGCCCGGCGGGCTGACCGGCGCGCCCGCCGCCGCCTGGGTGGCGGTCCTCTTCGTCGCCGGCAACCTGCTCTTCGCCGCCTACCAGGTCCCCTACCTGGCCACCCCCGCCGACCTGCGGATCGGCTACCACGAGCGGACCCGGCTGATGGCCTTCCGGATGGTGGTGCTGACGCTCGGCATCCTCGTCTCCGGCCTGCTGGCGCCGCTGCTGACCGGCGGGGACGCCGCCACCCGGGGCGGCTACCAGCGGATGGGCGTGCTGCTCGCCGCCGGGATGCTGGCCGCCATGCTGGTCGGCCTCGCCGGCATCGCCCGGTTGCGCCGGGCCGCCGCCGCGAGCGCCGCCCCGCACTCCGGCGGCTGGCGGGCGCTCGCCGCCGCCCTGCGCGACCGGCAGTTCCGCTGGCTGGTCGCCGCCTACCTGGCCATGTCCACCACCACCCACCTGGTGCTGGCCGGGGTGCCCTACTACGCCGAGTACGAGCTGGGCCGCCCGGGCCTGACCACGGTGCTGGTGGCCGCGTTCGTCGCCCCGGCGCTGCTGGTCACCCCCGGCTGGCTGGCGGTGGCCCGCCGGGTCGGCAAGCAGCGGGCGCTGCTGAGCGCCCAGGGCGCGTTCGCCGCCGGGTCGCTGGTGCTGGCGGTGGGCCGGCCGGCGGGGCTGCCGGTGCTGGTGGCCGCGGTGGCGGTGCTCGGGGTGGCCTTCGCCGGCATGCAGCTGCTGCCGTTCTCGATGGTGCCCGACGTGATCCGCGCCGGCACCGGCGCCGCCGGCACCTACACCGGGGTGTGGACGGCCACCGAGGCCACCGGCGCGGCGCTGGGCCCCTGGGCGTACGCGCTCTGCCTGGCCGCCGGCGGGTTCGTCGCCTCCACCGCCGGGCAGAACGTCACCCAGCCCGACGCGGCGCTGGACGCGATCCGCTGGGGCTTCGGGCTGCTGCCCGCCGCGGCGATGCTCGCGGCGCTGCTGCTGCAACGCCGCTACACCCTGGACCGCGCCGCCCGCGCCGGGGACTGACCGTCCCGACGCCGGCACTAGACTTCCGCCTCGATGGACGCCCAGCCCGCCCCCGCCGACACCCGCCCCTGCGCCCACTGTGGACGGGACGTGCCGCAGCGCGTCGGCGCCGGCCGGCCGTTCCGCTACTGCCGGGACAACGACGGCGCCTGCCAGCGGGCCTCCCGCAACTCCCGGATGCGGCACCGCAACGCCCCCGGCCTGCCGGGTCAGGTGGCCCGCACCTGGGAGGCGGTGGACCGGCTCGACCAGATCGTCGAGACGCTGACCGAGGCGCTGCACGCCGAGCTCTCCCCGGCCGGGGTGGAACGCCAGCTCGTCCAGCTGCGCGCCGAGACCGCCGCCGACATCGCCCGGGCGCACACCGAGCGCGACGAGGCCCGCACCGACGCCGAGACCAGCGCCGCCGAGGCCACCCGCGCCCGGCAGGAGGCCCGCGCCGCCGCCGCCGACCGCGACGCCGCCCTGGCCCGCGCCGAGCAGGCCGACGCGCGGGCCGCCGCCGCGCGGGACCACGCCGAGCGCGCCGAGGCGGACCGGGACGTCGCCCGCCGCGAGGCCAGCGCCGCCGAGGCGCTGCGCGCCCAGGCCGAACGGGACCGCGACGCCGCCCGCCACGAGCTGCGCGGCCTGCGCACCGAGCGCGACACCGACCGGCAGCGCGCCGCCGACCTGACCGTCGAACGCGACGCCGCCCGCGCCGACGCCCAGCGGGCCACCGCCGCCGCCGCGGAGGCGGTGCGGCAGGCCGAGCTTGCCGCCGCCGAGGCCGCGCGGGCGCGTACCGAGGCCGACCGGCACGCCGAGCAGGCCCGGCGGGCGCACGCGGAGGCCGCCGCCGCGACCGCTGTCCGGGACGCCGCGCGGGCGGCGGCCGACGCCGCCCGCGAGGAGGCCGCCGCGGGGGCGGCCCGCGCCCGCGAGGAGGCCGCCGGGGGCGCGGCGCAGCGCGCCGCGCTCGCGGCCGAGCTGGCCGAGGCCCGGCGCGGCGGCGACG
>NZ_JAGPYL010000179.1:0-9775 GCF_018070095.1 Micromonospora sp. U56 | reverse complement strand
CGCCGCACCCCCGGGCGCCGCGGGGGCGACGCCGGGGGTGCGCGCGGGTGGGGTGGGTCAGTCGTTGCGGTGCTCGGTCCACCACTGCTGGCCGGCCTCGGGCAGCGTGTCGATCGGGTCGTAGTAGGCGTAGCGCTTGTTGAGCGCCTCGAGGTCGGCGGACTCGATGGAGGTGCGGTAGTTCTTGGTCCAGTACGAGATGCCGCGGTCGCGGTCGTACTCGGTGAGCATGTGCACCCAGCGCTTGCCGACGAAGGGGACGTCGCAGACGATCCGTGGGGTGGCGTAGCCGGGCAGGTAGCCCATGATGTCGTGCTGGAGTTGCTGGGCGTGCCAGACGGGGACCCGCCAGTGCTCGGCGTTGGGGATCATGTCGCACATGTAGAAGTAGTACGGCAGGATGCCCGCCTCACCCTGCAGGGCGAAGCAGAGGTCGAGCAGGTCGGGGGTGGTGGCGTTGACGCCGCGCATGAGCACGCCCTGGTTGCGTACGTCGCGGACGCCGACGTCGAGGGCGGTCTGGGCGGCCTTGGCGACCAGCGGGGTCAGCGACTGGGCGTGGTTGACGTGGGTGTGGATGGCCAGGTTGACGCCGCGCCGGGCGGCGGTGCGGGCGACGCGCTCCAGGCCCTCGACGACGTCGTGCTGGAGCCAGTGCTGCGGCAGGCCCATCAGCGCCTTGGTGGCGAGCCGGATGTCGCGGACGGTCTCCAGTTCCAGCAGCCGCATCAGGTACGACTCGAGGTTGCGCCACGGCACGTTGGCCACGTCGCCGCCGGAGACGACGACGTCGCGGACGCCGGGGTGGGCCTTGAGGTAGGCGATGTGGGCGTCGTAGCGGTCGACGGGCTTGAGGGTGAGCTTGAGCTTGTCGACGGCGGGGGTGGAGTTGCCGACCAGGTCCATCCGGGTGCAGTGCCCGCAGTACTGCGGGCAGGTGGAGAGCAGCTCGGCGAGGACCTTGGTGGGGTAGCGGTGGGTGAGGCCCTCGGCGACCCACATGTCGTGCTCGTGCAGGGAGTCGCGGCTGGCGTAGGGGTGTGAGGGCCAGTCGGTGCGCCGGTCGGAGGCGACGGGGATCATGTAGCGCCGCACGGGGTCGGCGAGGAACGCCTCGGTGGTCATCGGGGCGAACGGGACCATGGTGTTGAGCATCTGCGGCGTCACCAGCATGGACATGGTGGCCAGGGCCTTCTGGTCGGCCTCCAGGTCGGCGTAGAAGGTCTCGTCGACGAGGTCGCCGAGGACGGTGCGCAGCTGCTTGATGTTCTTGACGCAGTTGACGCGCTGCCACTGGGCGTTCTCCCACTGGTCGCGGGTGACGTGGCGCCAGCCGGGGAAGCGGGTCCAGTCGGGTTCGACCAGGGGGCTGCGGCGGTATTCGTACGGCTGCCCGGCGGTCGGCGTCGCGACCGGGGCGTGACGGGGTTGAGGGATGGTCTCAACCGGTTGGGTCTGGGTCACGGCCCCTCCTCGGTGCGTGGTGGTGCAGATGATCAGCGGCCCGTAGGCTACTGGAAAATATCCGGTGAAGAAATTAGTCTGCCGGAAGTTTTCCCGCGATGCGAGCCCAAGCCGGGGCTTCACGCGGCTGACAGGGGAGGTCGGCGTGACGTCACCGGTGGGTCTGCACCGCGTTGTGGAACCGGCGGGGGTGCTGCCGCAGGCGGCGTGGCGGCTGGACGCCGACCCGAGGATCGCGCCGAACGAGGTGCGGATCCGGGTCGAGCGGCTGAACCTGGACGCGGCGAGCTTCCGGCAGTTGTCGGAGAAGCACGGCGGCGACGGGGAGAAGGTCCGCGCCGAGGTGCTGGAGATCATCGCCGCCCGGGGCAAGATGCAGAACCCGGTGACCGGGTCGGGCGGCATGCTGATCGGCACCGTGGAGGAGGTCGGCCGGCGCTCGCCGCTGGAGCTGACGGCCGGTGACCGGGTGGCGACGCTGGTGTCGCTGACCCTGACCCCGCTGACCGTCCTCGACGGGCTGGCCCGCTGGGACGGGCGCAACGAGCAGGTGCCGTGCGACGGGTACGCCATCCTGTTCGCCCGGTCGATCGCGGCGGTCCTCCCGGCCGACCTGCACCCGGAGCTGTCCCTGGCGGTGCTGGACGTGTGCGGGGCGCCGGCGCTGACCGGCCGGGTCGTCGCGGAGCACGTGGCGCGCAGGCAGCGCGAGAACGACCCGACGCCGGTGACCGTGGCGGTGATCGGTGGGGCCGGTAAGAGCGGGTCGCTGTCCCTCGCGGCGGCACGGCGGGCGGGCGCCGGTCGTACCGTCGGGGTGGTGCCGGTGGCGGCGGAGCGCGACGCGCTGGAGCGCGCCGGGCTGGCCTCGGTGGTCGCGTTGGCCGACGCCCGGGATCCGGTGGCGTTGTCGACGGCGGTGACGTCGGCGCTGGGGGTGCCGGCGGACGTGACGGTGGTCTGCGTGGACGTGCCCGGTTGCGAGCACGGGGCGGTGCTGGCCACGGCGGACGGCGGCACGGTGATCTTCTTCTCGATGGCGACGAGCTTCGCGGCGGCGGCGTTGGGCGCGGAGGGCCTGGCGGCGGACGTGACGATGCTGGTGGGCAACGGCTACGTGCCGGGTCACGCGGAGTTGGCGCTGGGGCTGCTGCGGTCGGAGCCGGGGGTCCGCGCTCTGTTCGAGTCCCGGCTGGCGGCAGACTGAGTGTCATGACGAACCCCTCGACTCTGTACCGCGGCGGCGTGCTGCACTGTCCGGCCGATCCGCGCGCGACGGCCCTGCTGGTGACCGACGGCCGGATCGCGTGGTTGGGTGCGGACCGGGACGCGCCGGCCGCCGACCGGGTGGTGGAGCTGGACGGTGCGCTGGTGACGCCGGCGTTCGTGGACGCGCACGTGCACGCCACGGACACGGGGTTGGCGTTGTCGGGGTTGGACCTGTCCGGGGTGCGGTCGGCGGCGGGGCTGCTGGAGGCGGTGGCGGCGTTCGCGGCGGGGTTGCCGTCGGACGCGGTGGTGCTGGGGCACGGTTGGGACGAGTCGAACTGGCCGGTGCCGCAGTTGCCGGACGCGGCGGCGCTGGACCGGGCGGCCGGGGGTCGGCGGGTGTACCTGTCGCAGGCGTCGATCCATTCGGCGCTGGTGTCGGCGGCGCTGCTGGCGGCGTGTCCGCAGGCGGCCCGGGCGGCCGGGTACGACGCGTCGGGGTGGTTGCGTCGGGACGCGCACCACGTGGTGCGGGCGGCGGCGTTCGCGTCGGTGACGCGCCCGCAGCGGATCGCCGCGCAGCGGGCGGCGTTGGCGCACGCGGCGTCGCTGGGCATCGCGGCGGTGCACGAGTGCGGTGGCCCGGAGATCTCCGACGAGGAGGACTTCACCGGTCTGCTGGCGGTGTCGGGCGACGGCGTGCCGGAGGTGTACGGCTACTGGGGTGAGCTGCTGGGTGCGGCGCGGGCCCGGGAGTTGGGTGCGGTGGGGGCCGGTGGTGACCTGTTCGCCGACGGCGCGTTGGGGTCGCGGACGGCGCACGTGTCGGCGGCGTACCTGGACGGTGACGCGGGTTCGTGCGGGCACGGGTACGTCTCCGCGGACGAGGTGCGTGACCACCTGCTGGACTGTGCGGCGCACGGGATGCAGGGCGGGTTCCACGCGATCGGGGACGCGGCGATCTCGACGGTGTTGCAGGGGTTCGCGGCGGCGGCGGAGAAGCTGGGCACGGACCGGGTGCGGGCGGCGCGGCACCGGGTGGAGCACGCGGAGATCATGAACAAGCGGCTGATCGCCGGGTTCGTGGAGTACGGGATCGTGGCGAGCATGCAGCCGGCGTTCGACCGGTTGTGGGGTGGCGCGGGTCGGATGTACGAGTCGCGGTTGGGGTTGGACCGGTCGTTGGAGTCGAACCCGATGGGGGCGATGCACGCGGTCGGGGTGGCGTTGGCGTTCGGGTCGGATTCGCCGGTGACGCCGCTGGACCCGTGGGGTTCGGTGCGGGCGGCGGCGGCGCACCACAACCCGGTGCAGCGGATGAGCGCGCGGGCGGCGTTCGCGGCGCACACCCGGGGTGGCTGGCGGGCGGTGCACCTGGACAACGAGGGTGTGCTGGCGTTGGGGGCGCCGGCGACGTTCGCGGTGTGGTCGACGCCGGCGGGGGTGGAGCGGGGTCTGCCGGTGTTGCAGGCCGAGGACCCGGAGCTGCGGGGTGCGCAGGATCCGACGCCGTTGCCGGTGTGCCGGCGCACGGTGCTGCGCGGTGAGGTCATCTATGAGGAAGGGTCTGCGTGAGCGAGCGAAGGATCGAGGCAGCACGGGCGCGGGTCGCGCCGGCGGCGAGCGGGGCCGGGGTGACGGCGTGACGGGCAAGCTCGACCTGGATCCGGTGCTGGTGGCGCGGGCGCGGGAGTTGGCGCGCCGCGCCGGGCAGCCGGTGGTGGATCTGGCGCGTAGCCACACGACGGTGTCGGTGGAGCGGGCGGTGTTGCGGCTGGCCGGGGTGACCGGCGCGGACCCGGACGGCATTCCGTGGGTGAACCGGCTGGTCGACGCGGTGGTCGCCGACGTCGGGTTGGGGCACGGGGTGGCGGTGCCGGTGTTCGACGCCCTCGCGCGGGAGCAGATCAGCGACGTGACGTTGCTGGCGCAGAAGGCGGCGGCCGGGTCGGTGCGCTTCACGCAGCCGGCCGGGAAGGCGGCCACCGCCGCCCGGAAGGCGGCCCGCAAGGCGGTCGGGGCGGGTGTCCGGTTGATCGACCGGCGGCGCGCGGAGCGGGACCGGCTGGTGAAGCGGTACGGGGATCCGGCGCAGCGGCCGTGGATCTACCTGATCGTGGCGACCGGTGACATCTACGAGGACATCCCGCAGGCGCAGGCCGCGGCGCGGGCCGGCGCGGACGTCATCGCGGTGATCCGGTCGACGGGGCAGTCGCTGCTGGACTACGTGCCGGAGGGGGCGACCCGGGAGGGTTTCGCCGGCACGTACGCCACGCAGGAGAACTTCCGGTTGATGCGGGCGGCGTTGGACGAGACGTCGAAGGAGTTGGGCCGGTACGTGCGGCTGACGAACTACGCGTCGGGTCTGTGCATGCCGGAGATGGCGACCCTGGCCGGCCTGGAGCGGCTGGACATGATGCTCAACGACTCGATGTACGGGATCCTGTTCCGCGACATCAACCCGATCCGCACGTTCGTGGACCAGCGGTTCTCCCGGCAGGTGCACGCCCGGGCGGGGATCATCATCAACACCGGTGAGGACAACTACCTGACCACCGCCGACGCGGTGGACGAGGCGCACACGGTGACGGTGTCGCAGCTGCTCAACGAGTTCTTCGCGCACGAGGCGGGGTTGGCCGACTGGCAGTTGGGGCTGGGGCACGCGTTCGAGATCAACCCGGATCTGCCGGAGTCGTTCCGGTTGGAGCTGGCGCACGCGCTGCTGGCGCGGGAGTTGTTCCCGGACGCGCCGTTGAAGTGGATGCCGCCGACGAAGCACATGACCGGGGACGTGTTCCGCGGCAACCTGCTCGACGGGTTCTTCAACCTGGTGGGCACCATGACCGGGCAGGGCATCCTGCTGGTGGGGATGATGACCGAGGCGGTGGTGACGCCGTGGCTGTCGGACCGGGACATCGCCCTGCAGAACGTGCGGTACGTGCTGGGCGCGGCCGGTGGGCTGCACGAGGACTTCGTGCCGGCGCCGGGCGGGTTCATCCAGCAGCGCGCCAACCGGGTGCTGGGTGAGGCGCTGGATCTGCTGGAGCGCATCGGTGACCAGTCGCTGTTGACGGCGATCGCCGAGGGCACGTTCGGGATCATGAAGCGGCCCGCGGACCGGGGCAAGGGCCTGGCCGGGGTGGCCGCCCACGACGCCGACTACTACAACCCGGCCACCGAGATCCTGGAAGGGGACCGCGCGTGATGGCCGCGGCGGAGAAGAAGCTTGTCCGGCCGTACGGGGACACCACCGGTGACGGCATGGTGCAGGTGTCGTTCACGTTGCCGGTGCCGCACGACAAGCGGGCCGAGGGCGCGGCGATCCAGCTGGCCAACAAGATGGGCATCGACCCGGCGATGCTGGTGCACGCCAAACCGATGAGCGACGGGTTCACCTTCTTCGTGGTGTACGGGCGGGTGAACCATCTGGTGGACCTGTCCGCGGTGCAGGTGGTGGAGCGGGACTTCCCGCTGCTGAGCGCCAAGGAGGTCAACGCGGTGGTGAAGCAGCGGTTGCGGCGCAAGCTGTCGGTGGTGGGGGCGTGCATCGGCACGGACGCGCACACCGTGGGCATCGACGCGATCCTCAACGTCAAGGGCATCGCGGGGGAGAAGGGCCTGGAGTACTACCGGGAGCTGAAGGTCACCAACCTCGGCGCGCAGGTCAGCGTGCCGGAGCTGGTGGAGGCGGCCCGGGTGGAGAAGGCCGACGCGGTGCTGGTGTCGCAGGTGGTGACGCAGCGCGACGCGCACCTGCACAACACGCGGGAGATGTCCGCGGCGTTCCGGGAGGCGATGCCGGCGGGGAAGCGGCCGCTGCTGATCGTGGGCGGGCCGCGGTTCGACGAGACGATGACCGGCGAGCTGGGCGTGGACCGGATCTTCGGCCGGGGCACCACCCCGGGTGAGGTGGCCAGCTACCTGGTGCACGCGCTGATCACGAACAAGAAGGCGAAGGCATGAGTGATTCCCGGGTCGGGCTGACCGTCACCCACCGGCGGTATGTGCCGTACTCGCACGCCCACTACGCGGGGAACCTGGTCGACGGGGCGTACGCGCTGGGGCTGTTCGGGGACGTGGCGACGGAGGTGTGCATCCGCACCGACGGCGACGAGGGGTTGTTCGCGTCGTACTCGGATGTGCAGTTCCGCAGCGCCATGCGGGCCGGTGACGTGCTGGAGGTGACGGCGACGGTGACCCGGGTGGGCACCCGCAGCCGCACCATCGACTTCGAGGCGCGGGTGGTGTGCCGGGGTCGTCCGGACCGGTCGGAGTCGGCGGCGGAGGTGCTCCCGACGCCGATCGTGGCGGTCACCGCGACCGGCACCGTGGTCGTCCCACCGCCGGCGTGACCCTCGCCGTCTGCGCCGACGTCGGGTCCACGTACACGAAGGTCGCGGTGGTGGACCTCGACGGCGCCGCGCTGGTCGCGGCGGCGTCGGCGCCGACCACGGTCGGCACGGACGTGCTGCACGGCCTGGACGCCGCGGTCGGCGCGGCCACCGCCGGGCTCGATGCCCGGGACCTGCCGTGGTACGTGTGCTCGTCGGCCGGTGGTGGGCTGCGCCTGGCGGTGGTGGGCTACGAGCCGCTGGTCACCGCGCAGGCGGGCCGGCGGGTGGGGTTGTCGGCCGGCGCGAACGTGGTGCACGTGGCCGCGGGCCGGCTCGGCGCGGCGGACCTGGCGGCGTTGCGGGCGGCCCGCCCGGACGTGGTGCTGCTGGTCGGTGGCACCGACGGTGGGGACGCCGACACGTTGACGCACAACGCGACCCGGTTGGCGAAGGCCCGCTGGCGGGTGCCGGTGGTGCTGGCCGGCAACGTCGCGGTCCGCGACGAGCTGTCCGCGCTGCTGGCCGGGGCGGGGGTGCCGGTGACGGCGGCGGACAACGTGCTGCCGCGCATCGGGGTGCTGGCCCCGGCGTCGGCGCGGGCGGCGATCCGGGAGGTGTTCCTGCGGCACGTCATCGGCGGCAAGCGGCTGTCGCGGGGTACCCGGTTCGCGCGGCTGGTGCGCGCGGCCACCCCGGACGCGGTGCTGACCGGCGTGGAGGTGCTCGCCGACACCCTCGGCGGTGACCTGGCGGTGGTGGACGTCGGTGGGGCCACCACCGACGTGTACTCGGTGCTCACCCCGGACGAGCGGGCCGACGGGCCGGGCCGGGAGGTCGCCGGGACGCTGTGGCGGGCCCGCACCGTCGAGGGGGACCTGGGGATGCGGTGGAGCGCCCCGGGGGTGGTGCGTGCCGCCGCGGAGGAACGCCTGCTCGCGGTGGGGGAGCAGGACGTTCTGCAGCGGGCGGCGGCGGTGCGGGCCGCCGACCCGGGGTTCCTGGCCGAATCCGGCGCGGAGCGGGCCGCCGACCGGCGGATCGCGGCGCTGGCCGCGACGGTGGCGCTGCGCCGGCACGCCCGGGGCGCGGCCACCGGGGAACGCGCCGGCCGGGACCTGCGCGACGTGCGGCTGATGGTGGGTTCCGGTGGTGTGCTTCGGCATGCGCCCGCCGACCACGCCGCCGGGGTCCTCGCCGCGGTGCTGGCCGACCACGCCGGCGGGTGGCCGCTGCCCCGGGAGCCGCGCGCGGTGGTCGATGTGGACTACGTGCTGGCCGCCGGCGGGCTGCTCGCCGACGAGCATCCGCAGGCGGCGGGGGCGTTGCTGCGCCGGCATCTCGGCACGGATTGAGACGCGCCGACGCGACACGCCGTGTCGCAACACACGACTGGCCGGGGGTGGGTTGACAGCGGCAGGGGTGCAAGCCGTACCGTCTTTGAGTCCTACTACGGGAAGCGGCTGTTGTTCGCTTCGTCCCTTCGTCCGCTGGCCGAGCGACACGGTGCAACTCGTCGCGGCGGCCAGGTCCAGCGGGCGGGGGTCGGCGGGGCGGCGCGAACCGGCCGCGGTTACCGGTGTACGGGCAGGGTGGGAGGCACGGCCAGTAGACAACGGCCCGGCGGGGGCAGCCAGTCCGCGTCCGGTCGGTCCGAAGGTCGGCGCACCTCACTCTCGCCCCACCGGCCGGGAAGGGCCTGGGAGCATCGGGGCGCGGCGTATGCCGCGCCCCGATTTCTGTTCCCGCCCGCCCGTTCAGCTGTCCCGGGCGTAGGACTCCAGCAGGTCGGCCAGCCGGCGTGGCTGGCTCAACGCCAGCAGGTGCCCGCCGGGCAGCTCGTCGGGGCGCACGCCGAGGCGCTCGACGGCCAGGCGGCGTTGGAAGTCCGCCGGGAAGAACCGGTCGTCGCGGCCGGTCACCACCCGGGTCGGCACGTCCGGCCAGCGGCGCAGCGGGTTCGGCCGGACGGACACCGCCTCCGACTCCTGCCCGCCCCCGCCGTCGAGCAGCCGGGCGGTCACCTCGGCGGGCACGTCGTGGAAGAAGTCCACCGCCAGGTCGACGCCGGCGTGTGGGTCGCGGCCCTGCGCGGCGGCGTACGCGGCGCGCGCCGGGCCGTGGCCGGTGGCCGCCCACCAGTCGCCGGCCGTCTCACCCGGCGCCGGCACCATCGGGTTGACCAGCACCAGCAGCCGCACCGCCGGATGGTCGGCGACCAGCGGGGCCGTGAACGCGCCCAGCGACTGCGCCACCAGCACCACCCGCGGGTGCGGGTCGACGGCGGCGCGGACCACGGCCGCGTACTCGGGCAGCGCGGCGTGCGGGTCGGCGGCGGGCAGCGGCACCGCCACCGCCTCCCGGCCCCGCCGGCGCAGCTCGTCGACGAGCAGGTGCCAGTAGTCGGCGCTGCCGCCGGCGCCGGGTATCAGCACGTACGTCACGGTCGGGGGCGTTGTCATGCCGGTCACCCTGCCAGCCGGGTACGACACGACCTGGCCCGGTCGGCGGCACCGGCCACCGCCGGCCGGGTAGCCTTCGGCGCGTGATCGTGGTGAGGTGCCGGTGACGACGCTCGACCGGGATGAGACCCGGGCCGCCGAGGTGGTTGGCCGCGCGGACGCACCGCGCGCGCTGCCGCTGCGGCTGGCCCTGCCCGCCGCCGTGCTCGCCGGCCTGGCGCTGCTGCTGGCGTTCCCCCCGTACGGGGTGTGGCCGCTGGCCCCGGTGGGGGTGGCGCTGCTGGGCGCGGCGGCGCACCGGCGGCGGCT
>NZ_JAGPYL010000178.1:0-9974 GCF_018070095.1 Micromonospora sp. U56 | reverse complement strand
GCGCGTGCCGGTGCGCTGGACCGTGGCCGGCCAGCCCCGCCCGCTGCCCACCGAGGTGGACGTCGCGGCGTACCGGATCATCCAGGAGTCGCTGACCAACGCGCACCGGCACGCGCCGGGCGCGGCGGTCGCGGTCCGGCTGCGCTACGACCCCGACGGCGTCGCCATCGAGGTACGCGACACCGGCGCCGAGCCGTCCCCGTCGCCGGGACCGAGCGCCGGGCTCGGCCTGCTCGGCCTGCGCGAGCGGGCCGAGGCGGTCGGCGGCACCTTCACCGCCGGCCCCCGCCCGGACGGCGGTTGGTCGGTGCGCGCCGAACTGCCCGCCGCCGAGGAGCAGGCCGAGTGACGTCCGCGGGTTCGTGGCGGGCCCTTCCCAGCCGGTCCCGACGGTCCTAGAGTGAGGGCGGCGACCGCGAGGTGGCCGGTGACCCGGCGGGAGGCGCAACCCGTCGGGCCCAGGTGCGTGCCGCACCCACCGGCGACCCGTGACGCCTCCGCACCGGTGGCCCCTCGCCCCGCCCACGCTGAGGAATCCCCATCACGACAGGGGAGACAACGACGATGGCGCGACCGATCACGCTCTTCACCGGCCAGTGGGCCGATCTTCCGTTCGACGAGGTCTGCCGGCTCGCCGCCGAGTGGGGCTACGACGGGCTGGAGATCGCCTGCTGGGGTGACCATTTCGAGGTCGACAAGGCCCTCGCCGACGACTCGTACGTCGAGCGCAAGAAGGAGACCCTCGCCAAGCACCACCTCAGCGTCCACGCCATCTCCAACCACCTGGTCGGCCAGGCGGTCTGCGACCACCCGATCGACGAGCGGCACCAGGGCATCCTGCCGGCCCGGATCTGGGGTGACGGCGAACCCGAGGGGGTCCGCCGGCGCGCCGCCGAGGAGATGAAGGACACCGCCCGCGCGGCGGCGAAGCTCGGGGTGAAGACGGTGGTCGGGTTCACCGGCTCGTCCATCTGGCACACCCTGGCGATGTTCCCGCCGGTGCCGCCGGAGATGATCGAGCGCGGCTACCGGGACTTCGCCGACCGGTGGAACCCGATCCTCGACGTCTTCGACTCCGTCGGGGTCCGCTTCGCCCACGAGGTGCACCCGAGCGAGATCGCCTACGACTACTGGACGACGCGGCGGGCGCTCGCGGCGATCGGCCACCGGCCGGCGTTCGGGCTCAACTGGGATCCGTCGCACTTCGTCTGGCAGGAGCTGGACCCGGTGAACTTCATCCTCGAGTTCGCCGACCGGATCTACCACGTGGACTGCAAGGACGCGAAGGTACGCACCGGCGACGGGCGGCGCGGCCGGCTCTCGTCCCACCTGCCCTGGGCCGATCTGCGCCGGGGCTGGGACTTCGTCTCCACCGGCCACGGCGACGTGCCGTGGGAGGACTGCTTCCGGGCGCTCAACGCGATCGGCTACGACGGGCCGATCTCCATCGAGTGGGAGGACGCCGGAATGGACCGGCTGGTCGGCGCGCCGGAGGCGTTGCAGTTCGTCCGCCGGCTCGCCTTCGACGCCCCCGCGGCGGCGTTCGACGCCGCGTTCAGCAGCAAGGACTGACCCGCCCCGGCCCGACCGACCCCTACCCGACCTGAGGCGGGACGCACCTGGGTCGGTCGGGCCGCCGGGCCGGCTTAGTGTCCGGTCACTCGGCGGCGAAGGCCTGTTCGCTGATCAACCGGGCCGCGCCCACCACGCCGGCCCGCTCGCCGAGGTCGGACAGCACGATCGGCATCGTGCCGGTGGTCAGCGGCGCCGACCGGCGGTAGACCACGGCCCGGATCTCGGCCAGCAGGGTGTGCCCGAGGCCGTCCGGGGCGCCACCGATGATCACGATGCCGGGGTTGACGAAGCTCACCAGCCCGACCAGCACCTGGCCCAGCCGGCGGGCGGCGTCGCGCACGACGGCCTGCACTGCCGGGTCGCCCCCGGCCGCCGCCCCGGCGACGTCCGCCATGGTCAGGGTGCCGGTGGTGGCGAGCCGGTCGGCCAGGGCGGGGGAGCGGCCCGACCGCGCCGCGTCCAGCGCCGCGGCGACCAGCCCGGCCTCGCCGCAGTACGCCTCCAGGCACCCCGCCTCGCCGCAGGCGCAGCCCGGGCCGTCATCGGCGAGCCGCAGGTGGGCGATGTCGCCGGCGCCGCTCGTCGCGCCCCGGTGCGGCGCGCCCCGCAGCACCAGGCCGCAGCCGATCGCGGTGCCGAGCTTGACGTACAGGAAGTCGTCGAAGGTGCGGCCGATCCCGGCGTGCTGCTCGCCGAGCGCCATCACGTTGGCGTCGTTGTCGACCAGCGTCGGGCAGCCCAGCTCGGCGCCGAGAGTGTCGCGCACCGGAAACCCGTGCCAGCCGGGCAGCGCGCCGGGTGCGATCGGGGCGCCCTCCCGGAAGGCGACCGGCCCCGGCAGCCCGACGCCGACGCCGGTGAGCTGGGCCAGGCCCAGTTCGGCCCGGAGCTTGCCGACGAGTTCCGCGGCCCGGGCGACCACCGGCCCCGGACCGGACCGGACGTCTGCCGGCTCGCGGAACTCGGCCAGCACGTTCAGCTCGCCGTCGGTGACGGCGACGGTGAGCCGGTCCGTGCCGATCACGACGCCGGCGAAGCGGACCGTGCGGGCGACGCGCAGCAGCGACGACCTCCGGCCGCCGCGGGAGGCCGCCGGCCCGGCGGTCTCGACCAGGCCCAGCTCCACGAGGCGGTCCACCTCCGCGATCAGCCTCGACCGGGACAGGCTCACCGCGTCGCCCAGCTCCACCCGCGACCGCGGGCCGTCGTCGCGCAGCATCCGCAGCAGTCGTGCCTGGTACGCGTTCTCCGGTCGGACCGGAACCATCGCCACCACCTCCGGCCGGAGTCTTCCACGGCGGTGTTACGTCTGATGGCGCGAGTGGCCGCACCCGGTACGCCCGGGTGCGGCCACTCGATCGACACCTCGGGTCCGTCAGCCCCGCAGACCCGACATGTGCTGGTAGCTGACCTCGGCGTAGCGCAGCGAGCGGCCCGGGTCGGCGCTGCCGCCCGGCGCGTTGTCCTGCTCCCACATCGGGTTGTGGTAGCCCTTGGCACCCATGTTGGCGAAGAAGGTGCCGTAGTCGATGTCGCCCTGGCCGAGCGGCACCATGTCGTACCCGCTGGTGGTGTTCGGGTTGAACGCGCCGTCCTTGGCATGGAACAGCGGGAACCGGATCGGCTGGGCCGCCACCGTGGCCAGCGGGTCGAAGACGTCGGTCTGCGTCACCCCGTCCGGGTCGGTGTAGCTGCGGAACCGGTGCTGGGCCACGTGCGCCCAGTAGATGTCCATCTCGAACCAGACGTACTCCGGGTCGGTGAGCCCGATGAAGTACTCCAGCTTCCGGACCCCGGAGGACCGGGTGGGCCGGCCCAGCGCGTCCAGCGGCCCGCTGTCGAGCAGGAAGTTTGCGCGCGGGACCAAAGAGAAGAGGTTGACGGCAGAAGTTTTCGTTGTTTGGTGCGAACTTTTGCTTCAAGTCGGCGAAAGTGGCACCGGCTGGGGTGGGCATGGGTCTGACCTGCCGTGTTTCCGGGCCCACACGCCAGCGGGCCGGTCGTCGACGACGACCGGCCCGCTGGAAGGTGCGGTTGGTTAGAGCGTGTTGGCGTTGGCGCCCGGGCCCGACGGCTTGGGCCGCGCGGTGGTGGACGACGACGAGCTGGGGGAGCTCGACGAGCTGCCCGACTTCGCGCCGATGGTGGCCGGCGTGCCCGCGAACGCGTCGTCCGCAGCGGTCAGCTCCTGCTTGTTGCCGTTGCCGGTGCCCAGCTTCTCGCCGAGCTTGGACTGGCCGAGCTTGTCCTTGCCCTCGCTGTAGAGCCGGGTCGCCTGGGCCTGCGCGACACCCGCCGCCTCCTGGACGGTCGGGTGGTCGAGCACCTTACGGCCCCGGACGACCAGCTCCTCGTACTTCTCCCGGCCGGCACGGGCGCCCAGGACGAAGCCCGCAGCCAGCCCGCCAAGGAACATGATCTTTCCGCGCATGGCGGCTCCTTTCGTACCTGACGCTCCGCCGTTCCCGCCCGGGGGATCCGGTTGGGATCGACCATGTCGCGCCCTAGTCCTCTGTCGGCAGCTAACTACCCATCCTGCTCCGCGCTCATGCCTGGTTGTGCCGTGATGACGATTTGTCCGATTTTATTCCTGCCGTGTCGCGGCCCTCCAAGGCGAGGGCTCGTGGAGGTAACCCCCTGGACCGGACCCCCCGGGAATCCTGTACTCTTGTGCCGTCGCCGAGCGCCGGGGAGATCCGGAGCGCGGTGACCAGCGGTCCCCCGTAGCTCAATTGGCAGAGCAGCCGGCTGTTAACCGGCAGGTTTTTGGTTCGAGTCCAAACGGGGGAGCTCACGCTCCACCCGCGCCCGTCGGCCCCGCCGACGGGCGTTTCTCGTCGTCACCGCTTTGCCCCGCCCGCCCGGCCGCGACCTCCCCGGTGATCAAGAAGTTTGCGTCACCGACGGGCCGTCCGCAGGCGCAAACTTCTTGATCACCGGTGGGCACGGACCGTGGAGAGCGGGTGTGGGTCCCGCGTCCGGTTTGGGCCCGGTGGGGCGTGCTCGGGCGGCAGGATGGGCGGTGTCGGCTTAGTCTTTCGATGCGTCGATTGGTGCGTCGATTCAAGGGACGGGTGGAGATGGCCGGAAGACGGGGACCTGGCGCGGCGACGCTGATCGCGGTGCTGGTGGTGCTCGGCTGGCTGGTGGTCGGCGGGATCGCCGGGCCGTACTCCGGGAAGCTGGGCGAGGTCGCCACCAACGACAACGCCTCGTTCCTGCCCGCCGACGCCGAGGCGACCCGGGCGCAGGACCTCGCCGGCGGCTTCGTGGAGCGGGAGAGCACCCCGGCGCTGGTGGTCTACGAGCGCGGCTCCGGCATCACCGACGCCGACAAGCAACGGGCGGTCGCCGACACCGCGCGGTTCGCCCAGGTCCCCGGCGTGGTCGGGCCGCTGCCGCCGCCTATCCCCAGCCAGGACGGTCAGGCGCTCCAGGTCGTCGTACCGATCGACGAGTCGGCGGGCGAGGAGATCGGCCGGGTGGTCGAGGAGCTGCGCGGGATCGCCGGCGGCGACCGGGACGGGCTGACCGTCGACGTCGCCGGACCGGCCGGGCTGCTGGCCGATTTGATCGAGGTGTTCGGCGCCATCGACGGGCCGCTGCTGCTGGTCACCCTGGTCGTGGTGCTGGTCATCCTGCTGATCGTCTACCGCAGTCCGGTGCTCTGGCTCTTTCCGCTGCTCGCGGCGGGGATGTCGTACGCGCTGGCGTCGGTGTTCGTCTACCACCTGGCGAAGAACGACGTGATCAAACTGAACGGGCAGGCGCAGGGCATCCTGACCGTGCTGGTCTTCGGCGCCGGCACCGACTACGCGCTGCTGCTGATCGCCCGCTACCGGGAGGAACTGCACCGGCACGAGCGGCCCTGGGACGCGATGAAGACCGCCTGGCGGGGCGCCGCCCCGGCGATCATCGCCTCCGGGGCCACCGTGATCGTCAGCCTGCTCTGCCTGCTGCTGTCCAGCCTCAACTCCAACCGGGCGCTCGGCCCGGTCGCCGCCGTCGGCATCGCCGCCACGCTGGTCGTGATGCTCACCTTCCTGCCGGCGCTGCTGGTGCTCGGCGGCCGGTGGGCGTTCTGGCCCCGCCGGCCCCGCGCCGACCAGGCCGACCCGCGGGCCGAGCACGGCATCTGGAGCCGGGTCGCCGGCTTCGTCGCCCGGCGCGCCCGCCCGGTCTGGTTGGTGACCGCCGCGGCGCTGGCCCTGCTCACCCTCGGACTGGCCCAGCTCGGCGTCACCACCCTCGGCCAGTCCGACCTGTTCACCAACCGGACCGACTCGGTCGCCGGCCAGGAGGTCATCGCCCGGCACTACCCGGCCGGCACCGGCAGCCCGGCGACGATCTTCACCAACCAGCAGGCCGCCCAGGAGGTCGCCCGGGTGGCCCAGGGCGTCCCCGGCGTCGCCGCCGTACGGCCGGTGACCGGTGAGCGGGCCGGCCCGTCCGAGGAGAACGCGCCCCCCAAGGTGGTCGACGGCAAGGTCCAGCTGGAGGCGACGTTGTCCGACCCGCCGGACAGCGACGGCGCGGAGCGGGCCATCCGCGACCTGCGGGTGGCGGTGCACCGCGTCGCCGACGCCGACGCCGTGGTCGGCGGGTTCACCGCGATCAACGTGGACACCTCCGCCGCCTCCACCCGGGACCGCAACGTGATCATCCCGGTGGTGCTGGTGGTCATCGCGGTGATCCTGGCCCTGCTGCTGCGGGCCCTGCTCGCCCCGGTGCTGCTGATCGCCACCGTGGTGCTGTCGTTCCTGGCCACCCTCGGGCTGTGCGCGCTGATCTTCCGGTACGTCTTCGACTTCCCCGGGGTCGACGCGTCCTTCCCGCTCTTCGCGTTCGTCTTCCTGGTCGCCCTCGGCATCGACTACAACATCTTCCTGATGAGCCGGGTCCGCGAGGAGTCGGTCAAGCGGGGCACCCGGGCCGGGGTGCTGTCCGGCCTCGCCGTCACCGGCGGGGTGATCACCTCCGCCGGCATCGTGCTCGCCGCGACCTTCTCCGCGCTGGCCGTCCTCCCGCTGGTGGTGCTGGTGGAGCTCGGCGTGGCGGTGGCGGTGGGCGTACTGCTGGACACCATCGTGGTCCGCTCGCTGCTGGTGCCCGCGCTGTCCTACGACATCGGGCCGAAAATCTGGTGGCCGAGCCGGCTGGCCCGGACGGCCCGGACCGGGACGGAGGCCGGGCATGCTGGCTGAGACGGACGTCGTCATCGTCGGCGGCGGCCTCGCCGGGCTGGCCGCCGCCCGCCGGCTGCACCGCGCCGGCGTGCCCTGGCGGCTGTTGGAGGCCGGTGGCCGGCTCGGCGGCCGGGTCGCCACCGACGCGGTCGACGGCTACCTGCTGGACCGCGGCTTCCAGGTGTTGAACACCGCCTACCCGAGGCTGGGCACCCTGCTCGACGTCGACAGCCTGGAGCTGGGCTGGTTCACCTCCGGGGTGCTGGTGCGCCGCGGCGACCGGCTCGACCGGCTGGTCAACCCGCTGCGCGCGCCCGGCGGCGCGCCCGGCACGGCCCTGGCCGGTATCGGCTCGCTGCTCGACCGGATCCGCTTCGCCGCGCTCGCCACCGGCTGCGCCACCCTGCCGAAGAGCCGGCTGCTCACCGCACCGGAGACCACCACCGAGGCCGCGCTGCGCCGGGCCGGGCTCTCCGACACGATCATCGAGGAGCTGCTGCGGCCGTTCCTCTCCGGCGTCCTCATCGACCGGGAGCTGGAGACCTCCAGCCACGTACTGGCGATGATCCTGCGCTCCTTCGCGCGCGGCCGGATCGGCCTGCCCGCCCGGGGGATGGCCGCGCTGCCCCGGGCCGTCGCCGAACCGCTGCCCGCCGACCTGATCGAGCTGGACACCCCGGTCGCCGAGGTCGCGCCCGGCCGGGTCCGCACCCAGGCCGGCGACATCGGCTGCCGCGCCGTCGTGGTCGCCGTCGACCCGCCCGCGGCGGGAATGCTGCTGCCCACCCTGGCCCGGGTACGCATGCACAGCTACACGACCTACTACCACAGCACGCCGGAGGCGCCGCTCGACGAGCCGATCCTGCTGGTCGACGGGGACCGGCGGGAGATGATCGCCAACACCGTCGTGGTCAGCAACGCCGCCCCGACGTACGCGCCAGCCGGGTGGCACCTGGTGGCCACCTCGGTGGTCGGCCCGAGCGCCCCGCCCGAGCCGGCGATCCGGCGCGAGCTGGACCGGCTCTACGGACGCTCCACCGCGGACTGGACCCACCTGACGACCGTCGAGGTCCCCGACGCGCTGCCCGCCGCGCCACCGCCGCAGGGGCGACTGCGCAAACCGGTGGCGCTCGGCGACGGGCTGTTCGTGGCCGGCGACCACCGGGACAGCCCGTCGATCCAGGGCGCGCTGGCCAGCGGCTGGCGGACGGCCGGGTCGGTGCTGGCGGAGCTGCGCGCGGTGGGGTGATCCGGGCCGGTGCGCGGGACCTTGCGGACCGCTGCTGACTGTTATCCTCGCGTAGCCCATCGTGCCGATCGGGGTCTTGTGTCGGCCGGTTCGGTGGTGGCCGGTGATCCGCCGAGCGGGTTACGATCCGGCGCGGTATCGGGGCGGTAGCTCAGCCGGTTAGAGCAGGGGACTCATAATCCCTCGGTCGCGGGTTCGAGTCCCGCCCGCCCCACCACACAAAACACCTGGTCAGCCATGCTGCCGGCGACCCGGCCGAACCGCATCAAGATCCGGGCCGACGCCGTCAGTCCGCACTGAGTCCGCAGCAGCACGACCCGCCGCCCGGTCGAGGCGGTCCGCCACCTGGTCCAGGTCGTCCTCGAACAGGTCCGCGTACACGTCCAGCGTCATGGCGGCCGAGGCGTGCCCGAGCATCCGCTGCACCGCCTTCACGTTGGCGCCCTCAGCCACCGCGAGACTGGCCGCCGTGTGCCGCAGCTCGTGCGGCGTCAGGCCGGCGAGACCGATCGACTCCGCAGCCCGATCGAAGACGCGGCGGCGGAAGTTGTTGTTGCGCAGCACCTCGCCGGCCGGGGACGTGAAAACCAGCTCGTTACCAGCACGGCCGGCGATCTGCGCGGCGATCGGCTCAACCAGGAACCGGGGGAGCGGCACCGACCGGCGTTGGTGCGTCTTCGGCGTGCCGAACACCGCGCGTCCGTTGACCTCGGTCACCGACTCCGCCACGAGCAGCCGACGCTTCACGAGGTCCACGCGCCGCACCCGAAGCGCGGCCAGCTCGCCCCAACGCAGCCCGGTGTAGGCCAGCACTCGGATGATCAGTCCGTGCGGCTCTGCCGCCGCCGCCAGCTCGCCCACCTGGACGTGCGTCAAGGCGGCCCGCAAGCGGGCCGCGCCGGCCCGGCCCCGGCCTGCTGGCGACCTCCGGCCGGCATCGGCCGGGCCGGCCGGCCACACTTGGGGACGACCAGGATCCTGAAGACCTCGGGGCTCCGCCCCGAACCCCGACCCTCCTCAGAGATGCCGCCGCGGATCACCTCGCCGGGCACCACAAGGGCTACCAGCCTCCCCGGACGGGGACCAGGTCGTTCCGTCCGGTAGGGCGCTCCACCTGGACCCCGTCCGGGGATGCTGGACGGTCCACGACTGCCCGACGAGGAGATCCGCCGCTCCGTGGTTAGCGCGGCAACGCCACGCTTCTGGTTTGATCACCGGATGGGTTATGTCGGTTCCTACACCTGGCAACTTCGACAGTTGGTCGGGTCTCGACTGCTGCTCATGCCCGGAGCACAGGTCGTTCTCCTCGACGCGGCTGAGCACGTCTTGTTCCAGCGACGTCGTGATTCTGGTTTGTGGGAGATACCGGCAGGGGCCGCCGAGCCAGGAGGAAGCTTCGTCGGTACCGCGATCGATGAGGTCCGAGAGGAGACCGGACTCATAGTCGACAGCTCCGATCTCGCTGCCTTCGGTTGCCTATCTGAGCCGGATGCTCACGTCATCACCTATCCCAACGGGGACCGGATGCACTGCTTCGCCATGTGCTTCGAAGCGCGACGATGGTCAGGCGTGATCGAGCCGGAGAGCACGGAGGTGCTCGAAGTGGCTTTCGCTGACCCCGCAACGCCACCCGGCCCGCTGCAAGCACAGACCCGAGTTGTCCTGGAAATGCACGCCGCGTATCGCCTGACTGGCCGGTTCCAAGCCAGGTGACGCCTAGACTCACGGGCCATCGGTGGGCCAGTAGCCATGGCACCCATCGGGCACGAGCGGGCGCGAGAGGCAAACGGGTAGGCCCCTGGGTGCAGGCGTTTCGGGCATCACGACCAGTTGAGCACGCTCTTCCAGACTCGTAAATCGGTGAGCGAGTGGGCAGGCGGCAGCGCCCGGCGTAGCGCAGCGGAGCCGGGCTGTGGGTTTGTTGCGGTCAGGCCGCGTTGGGTAGATCGGGTTGGGGCTGGAGG
>NZ_JAGPYL010000177.1:0-10056 GCF_018070095.1 Micromonospora sp. U56 | reverse complement strand
GCCGTGGGACAGCCCGCGTCGGTGGGAGAACTCGCTGCCGGTGTCCGCCGAGCCCATCTCCGCCATGCCGCGCAGCGGCGCCGGCCGGCACAGCGTCGACCACGAGGTGCCGGAGGAGCCGGACTACTGGCGGCCGCCGGCCCGGTACGTCGCGGACGAGGTGCCCGTCGACGAGACCCCCACCCTGGTCGACCTGGCCTCCCGTCGTGCCCTGAAGGCCACCGGCGACAGCCGCCGGCGCCGCCGGCGGGCCGACGCGGACGCGGTGGACGGGGCGTACTGGGCCGGGCTGCGGGGTGAGGCGAAGTGATGCGGACCAAGGTGCCGCCGGTGGCGTGCGTCGGCGAGCCCCGGCTCACCGCCGGGTTCGCCGAGTTCGGCCGGCTCGACCTGGTCGCCCACGAGCAGGTGCACGGCCCGATCGGCCCGATGGAGCCGGCGAACCTGCTCCGGCTGGCCGAGAGCATGCAGCTCAAGGGCAAGGGGGGTGCGGGTTTCCCGTTCGCCCGCAAGCTCACGGCGGTGCTGGAGTCCTGCGAGCGGCAGGACCTGCCCGCCGTGGTGGTGGTCAACGCCAGCGAGGGCGAGCCGGCGAGCTGGAAGGACAAGGTCCTGCTCACCCGGGCGCCGCACCTGATCCTCGACGGGGCCGCGCTGGCCGCGTACGCGCTGGACGCCGAGGAGATCGTGCTCGGGGTGGCCGACGACGGGGTGGGTCGGGACTCGATCACCCAGGCTCTCCAGGAGCGCCGGATGCCGGTGCCGACCAGCATCGTCACCGTGCCGCACCGGTTCATCTCCGGCGAGGGCGGTGCGCTGGTCAACGGGATCAACGGCCTGCCGCACATCCCGCCCGGCACCAAGAAGCGCTCCAGCGACTCCGGGGTGAACAACCTGCCCACCCTGCTCTCCAACGCCGAGACGTACGCGCAGCTCGCGGTCGCCGCCCGGCTCGGCCCGTACGAGTACGCGGCGCTCGGCACCGACGACGAGCCGGGCACGGTGCTGCTCACCGTGACCGGCGCGGCGCAGCGTCCGGCCGTGGTCGAGTGCGCCGCCGGCACCCCGCTGCGGGAGATCCTCGACCTGTGCGAGGTGCCGGACTCACCGGGCATCCTGATGGGGGGCTACCACGGCAAGTGGATCACCCAGGAGGCCGCGGACCGGGCGGAGGTGTCCCGCCGGGGGCTCACCAGGGTCGGCGGCACCCTCGGCGCCGGCATCGTCGTGCCGCTGGGCAGCGACACCTGCCCGCTCGGCGAGGCCGCCCAGGTGGTCCGCTACCTCGCCGGCGAGTCCGCCGGCCAGTGCGGACCGTGCAAGATGGGGCTGCCCGACCTGGCCCGCGCCGTCGACCTGGCGGTCTCCGGCAGCGCGCCGGTGGAGGTCGTCCGGGCCGCCGCCGGCGACGTCAAGGGCCGCGGGGCGTGCAGCCACCCCGACGGTACGGCCCGCTTCGCGCTCTCGGCGATGGAGGTCTTCGCCGAGGATCTGCGCCTGCACACCACCGGGGACGGCTGCGGCCGACGGGTCAAGGGCGTGCTGGGGCTGCCCGGCGCGCCCGACGCCAACCCGCAGAAGCTGACCCTCGACTGGTCCCGCTGCGACGGGCACGGGCTCTGCGCGCACGTCGTGCCCGACTTCATCCGGCTGGACGCCAACGGATACCCCGCCTTCCCGTCCACCCCCGTGCCGACCTGGCTCCGGGAGGGCGCCCTGAAGGCGGTCAAGGTCTGCCCCGAGCTCGCACTGCGCCTCGCCAGGGCCGAATAGCAGCACCACCGAGAGGAGACGCGCCATGCGGTCGTACCCGAGGAGCGGACCGGGTGGACGACCCGCCGTGGGCCGGCTCGCCGCCGTCGGCGTCGTGCTGGTCGGCGCGCTGCTCGCCGCCGGCGGCTGCGCGGTCGGCCCGGACCCGGCCGGACCGCCCGCCGAGGTCGCCGTGCCGGCGGCCACCGCGTCGCCGCTGCCCGTCGGCTCCGGTCCGGCGAGCCCGTCGGCCCCGGCCCGGGTGCCGGACACGCTGCGTTTCACCGCGAAGACCCTCGACGGTACGGCGTTCTCGGCTGCCGAGCTGGCCGGCCGGCCGGTGGTGCTCTGGTTCTGGGCGCCCTGGTGCGCCACCTGCGCCAGCCAGGCGTGGACGGTGGCCGAGATCGCGCCGAAGTACCGGGACACCGTGCCGATCGTCGGGGTGGCCGGCCTGGGCGAGCAGCGGGCGATGAAGGACTTCGTCACGGAGTCCGACCTGGCCGGCACGCTCCAGCTCGACGACCGGGCCGGGGCGCTGTGGCGCCGCTTCGAGGTGGTCGAGCAGAGCACGTTCCTGGTGATCGACCGGGACGGGAAGGTCGTGCACCAGGGCTTCCTGGACGGTGAGGACCTGACCCGCCGGGTCGCCGCGCTGGCCGGCTGATGGAGACGCCGCTGCTGCTCGCGCTGACCGCCGGCATGCTCGGGGCGGTCAACCCGTGCGGCTTCGCGATGCTGCCGGCGTACCTGTCGCTGCTGGTCGCCGGCGCGGGCGACGGGCCTGGCCCGGTCCGCCGCGCGCTCACCGCCGCCACCGGCCTGACCTGCGGGTACGTCGTGGTGTTCGGCGCCTTCGGGCTGGCCGTGGCGCCGCTGGCCGGCTGGCTGCGCCCCCGGCTGCCCTGGCTCACGGTGACCCTCGGGCTGGGCCTGCTGGCCCTCGGCTGCTGGCTGCTCGCCGGCCGCCGGCTGCCCGCCACGGGCGCGGGCATCGGCCGGGCGCCCCGGCTGACCCGCTCCTGGGCGTCCATGGCGCTGTTCGGGATGGCGTACGCGCTGGCCTCGCTGACCTGCACCATCGCCCCGTTCCTGGCGATCGTGGTGACCAGCCTCCAGGCCGGCTCCACGCTGCACGGGCTGGCGCTCTTCGTCGCGTACGCGGTCGGGATGGGGCTGGTGGCCACGGTGGCCGCGCTGGGCGTGGCGCTGCTGCGTGGCGCGGTGGTGGCCCGGCTGCGCGCCGCCGGCGCCTGGGTGCCCCGGCTCAGCGGGGTGGTGCTGCTCCTCGCCGGGAGCTACGTCGCCTGGTACGGCTGGTACGAGGTCCGGCTGGCGCAGGGCCGGCGCGACGCGTTCGGCGATCCGGTGGTGGTGGGCGCGGCGCGGGCCCAGCGGGCGCTGGTCACCGCGCTGGACGCGGTCGGCCCGGCGGTGCTCGCGGCGCTGCTGGTCGGCCTGCTGGCGGCGGCGGTGCTGTCCCGCCGCCGCGCCCGCCCCGGGGTGGCGTCGTCGGTGCCGGCCGCCGAGCCGGTCCCGGAAGACGGACGGCGGGGACCGGGAGACCCGATCCCCGCCGACGCTCAGGCGGTCAGCGGACCGGCGTGAGCCGGTCGGTGCCGAGCCGGTCGCGGAGCACCTCGGGCAGCAGCACCGAGCCGTCGGGCTGCTGGAACTGCTCCAGGATGGCCGGGAAGAGCCGGCTGGTGGCCAGCGCCGACCCGTTGAGGGTGTGCACGAAGCGGGTCTGCTTGCCGCCCGGCTCGCGGTAGCGGATGGCCGCCCGGCGGGCCTGGTAGTCGCCGGCCCAGGAGACCGACGACACCTCCTTGTACCTGCCGGTGCTCGGCATCCAGACCTCGATGTCGAGGGTCTTCTTCATCGCCGCGCTGGCGTCGCCGGCCGAGAGCAGGCTGCGCTGGTAGTGCAGGCCCAGCTTCTCGACCAGGCGCTCGGCGTGGGTGAGCATCTCCTCCAGCGCCGTGTCGGCCTGCTCCGGCAGGCAGAACTGGAAGATCTCCACCTTGTTGAACTGGTGGCCCCGCACGGTGCCGCGCTCGTCGGAGTGCGAGCCGGCGGCCTCGCGCCGGTAGCACGGGGTGTAGGCGAACGCCTTCAACGGCAGCTTCCCGGTGTCCAGGATCTCGTCCTGGTACGCCCCGAGGATCGCCGTCTCCGAGGTGGGCAGCAGGAACTGCCCGCGCGGGGCCGACTCCCGGTCCAGGTGGTAGACGTCGTCGTAGAACTTGGGGAACTGGCCGGCGGCGAAGCCGGCGGTGTCCAGCAGCAGGTGCGGCGGGAGCAGGAACTCGTAGCCGGCCTTGACGTGCTCGTCGATGAACCAGCTGATCAGCGCCCACTCCAGCCGGGCGCCGATGCCGGTGTACATCCAGAAGCCGGAACCGCCGAGCTTGACCCCGCGCTCGTGGTCGACCAGGCCCAGCAGCCGGCTCAGCTCGATGTGGTCGCGGACCTTCTCGATGGCCGGCGGCGCGCCGTAGGTCTTCACCACCCGGTTGGCTTCCTTGCCGCCGGGCAGCACGTCATCGGCGGGCAGGTTGGGCAGCTCGCTCATCGTGCCGCGCAGTCGGGCCTGCACCTCGTCCAGCTCGGACTCCAGCTCCGCGAGCTGCTTGCGCCCGGACTCCGGCGCGGAGACCTCCGGCTCGGCGCCGGCACGCTTCGCCGCCGCGTACGCCCGCGCCTCCGCCTTGCGGCGCTGCCGCTCGCCGTCGATCTCGCTGATCAGCGCGCGGCGTTCCTGGTCGAGCCGCTGGATCTCGTCCAGGACCCGGTTGACCTCGGCGGGATCCAGTCGCTTCGCCAGCGCGGTCGCCACCGCCTCGCGATCCTTCCGGATCAACTCCATGTCGAGCATGCTGCTCCGTACGCCTCCGTCCGGGATGTCAGGTGAGACCCCCAGATGCTACCGTCGCGCCTTTCCGCCCCCGGTACGGCCCGACGAGCCGCCGCCCGACGGGTGGTGCGGCGGGAGTTTCAGTCAGAGGCGGATCGGCATCAGGATCGAGAAGGCGTCCTCGTCGTCGAGGCGGCGGATGGCCAGCGGGGCGATCGGGCCGTCCAGCTCCAGCACCAGCTGCGGACCGCCCGCGGCGTCCAGCGCGTCGAGCAGGTAGTCGCCGTTCACGCCGACCCGCAGCTCCCCGGAGTCCGCGGTGAGGTCGTCCGGGCCGAGCAGGCGCAGCCCGTCGGACTCGTCGAGGCCGAGCACGGTCACCGCCAGCGGCACGCCGTCGCGGTCGCGAGTGACGGTGGGCGCGTCGCCGTCGCGCAGCGCCGCGCGCAGGGCGGGCACGTCCACCGGGATCCGCCGGGCGGGGGCGTCGCCGGCCGCCCGGTGCAGCAGCCGGCGGTAGTCGGGAAAGTCGTACGGCAGGGCGGTCGCGGTGACCGCGCGGCCCGCCACGGAAATCGTCACGTCGGGGCCGGCCAGGGTCAGGTGCGCCTCGGGGGTCACCCCGGCGCCGGTGTCCAGCAGGGCGCGGACCTCGTCCACCGCGTCGACCGGGAGCAGGGCGCGCACCGCGGGGCCGTCCACCCTGCCCGGGGTACGCGCCAGCGCCAGGCGGTGCCGGTCGGTGGCGACCAGCCGTACGCCGTCGGCCTCCACGTCGAGCAGCACGCCGGAGAGCACCGGCAGCTCCGGGTCGGCGCTGACGGCGAAGCGGACGGCGTCGACGGCGGCGGCCAGGTCGACGCGGGACAGCACGATACGGGTGGTCATCGGAGTCTCCTCGGGATCGAGCAGGACGCGGATCCGGGAGAGTTCCCTGCGGGCATCGGCGAGGCCGTCCTCCAGCCGGCGCAGGTGCGCGTCGAGCAGCCGCCCGACCACCGCCGGCTCGGCCCGGTGGCGCAGCGCCTCGGCGATGCCCGCCACCGGCATGCCGACCCGGCGCAGGCCGGCGACCAGCCGGGCCGGGGCCACCTGCTCGTCGGTGTACCACCGGTAGCCGGTCACCGGGTCCACCCGCGCCGGGGCCAGCACCCCGCAGCGGTCGTAGAACCGCAGGGCGCTGACCGTCAGGCCGCTGGCCCGGGCCAGCTCGCCGATGCTGCGCAGCTCGCTCTCCACGACGGTGATCCTGTCGCCTCAACCAGGTCGAGGGTCAAGCGGCGGGGCGGCCGGCGCTCACCGCGGCGCGTCCAGCACCCGGAAGGTGATGCCGGCCTTGACCAGCCGGTCCAGCAGCGCGTCGCCCATCGCGGTCACCGGGGTGACCTGCCCGGCGGTGGCCGGCAGCTCGTCGCAGGCCAGGCAGAGCGCCGACTCGGCGAGCATCTTCGCCGTCTCGTCGTAGCCGGGGTCGCCGCCGGAGACCTCGGTCAGCACCCGCCGGCCCCCGCCGGAGCCGAGGAAGCGCACCCGGAACCAGGACTTCGCCCGCTGCTCGGCGGTCGGCCCCTGCCCGGAGGCGAGCCGGCCGAGCAGCCAGCGCCGGGTCGGCGGCAGCTTCACCAGGCCGATCAGGCCGGCGAACCCGACCCCACTGACCAGCACCGTGGGCAGTCGTTTCACCGCGGCGAAGTGCCGGTACCGGAAGTCCGGGCCGTACTCCGGGCGGGCCGCCGCGGACCGGCGGACCACCTGCGGGTCGATGGTGGGCAGCGGCACCGCCCACGTGCCGATCTTTTTCGACCGGCCCACCCGGCCCGGCACCGCGCGGACCCGCCGGCCCTCGGGCCGGGGCTCGACGGCCTTGCGCTCCTTCGCCGCCCGGCTCGTCTCGCCGGTGCGGGAGAACGCGGTCAGCGCCGAGTGGTACGTGCCGGCGGAGAACCGCGCGCCCGCCCGGACGAAGCCGTCCACCGTGATCGGCGCGTCCGACGGGAGCTGCTTCACGGTGTACCAGACGCCCAGATCGTGCGGGATCGAGTCGAAGCCGCAGGCGTGCACCAGCCGCGCCCCGGTGCGCACCGCCTCGGCGTGGTGTCGCACGTACATTCGGTCGACGAACTCCGGCTCGCCGGTGATGTCCAGGTAGTCGGTGCCGGCGGCGGCGCACGCGGCCACCAGTGGCTCCCCGTGGTGGACGAACGGGCCGACGGTGCTGGCCACCACCCGGGCGCTCTCGGCGACCGCCCGCAGCGAGGCGGCGTCGGTGACGTCGGCGGTGAGCAGCGGCAGCTCCGCCAGCGCCGCGTCGATGTCGGCCAGCCGGTCGCGGACCGCCGCCAGCTTGGCCGGGTTGCGGCCGGCGAGGGCCCAGCGCAGCCCGGCGGGGGCGTGCCGGGCCAGGTACTCGGCGGTCAGGCCACCGGTGAAGCCGGTCGCACCGAACAGGACGAGGTCGTACGGGCGGTCGTCAGGCATCCGCCGAGTCTGCCATCCGTGCGGGCCTTTTCACCCCTCCGGCGTGAAGACGGTCCGGACGCAGCCGTCGGCCCGGTCCCGGAACAGCGCGTACCCGGCCGGGCCCTGCTCGAGCGGGAACCGGTGGGTGGCCAGGTGTTCGGTGCGCAGCTCGTCGCGGGCCATCCGGTCCAGCAGCATGGGAATCCACCGCTGCCCGTGCTGGCGGGCGCTGCGCAGGGTGAGCCCCTTGTTCATCACCGCGCCGAGCGGGAAGGTGTGGACGAAGCCGGTGAAGGTGCCGGAGACGAAGACGGTGCCGCCCTTGCGGCAGGCGTGCACCGCCTCCCGCACCGCGAGCGGGTCCTCGCCGTCGCCCCGGTGGCCGGTGAGCCGGGCGGCCAGCGACCCGGGCGTCCCGCCGCCGTCGGCTGCGCCGACCGCCTCCACGCAGACGTCCGGGCCGCGCCCGCCGCTGCGTTCGCGCAGCTCCGCGGGGACGTCGGTCAGGTCGTAGTTGAGCGTCTCCGCGCCGGTGTGCCGCTCGGCCATCCGCAGCCGCTCCGGATGCCGGTCGATCACGATCACCCGGTCCGCGCCGAGCAGCGTCGCCGCCTGCGCGGTCAACTGGCCCACCGCGCCCGCGCCCCACACCGCGACGACGTCGCCGGGGCCCACCTCGCCCAGCTCCGCGCCCATCCAGCCGGCCGGGGCCGCGTCCGAGGCGAACACCGCCCGGTCGTCGCTGACCGGGTCGGGCACGGTGAACGCGCCGACGTCGGCGTACGGCACCCGGACGTACTC
The DNA here is from genome assembly GCF_018070095.1 of Micromonospora sp. U56. Classification (NCBI taxonomy): domain Bacteria; kingdom Bacillati; phylum Actinomycetota; class Actinomycetes; order Micromonosporales; family Micromonosporaceae; genus Micromonospora; species Micromonospora sp. U56. The sequence goes on along the minus strand of NZ_JAGPYL010000177.1, from coordinate 2,186 downwards.
GGCGTGGCTGCCGGCGAAGCCGCCCAGCGCCCCGGGCTGGCCGTAGCAGCCGGCGGTGGGCTGACCCCACGCCGACTCGGTGACGGCCGGGGCGGTGCCGGAGTTGTCGCAGCAGGAGTGCAGCCCCTGCCGGCAGTACCAGCAGCTGCCGCAGGCCACCGCCGCGCTGACCACCACCCGGTCGCCGACCCGGTGCCGGCGCACCTCCGGGCCGACCTCGGCCACCTCGCCGACGAACTCGTGCCCCAGCACGTCCCCGGCGGCGACGAAGGGCAGCCGGCCGCCGAGCAGCGGCAGGTCCGCCCCGCAGGTGGCGCTGCGCCGGACGCGGACGATCATGTCGTGCGCGTTGCGCAGCTCCGGGTCGGGCACCTGGCGTACCGCCAGCGAGTCCACGCCCTCCCAGCAGAGCGCCCTCACCCCGGCACCGCCGGCCGGTCCACCGCCGAACGGTCCGCGCGCAGCACCTCGCCGGTCTCGGTGAGCTGCTTGACCCGGCGCAGCACGTCCCGCAGGAACAGGCCCGGGTCGTCACCGACCAGGTGCGCCGCCATTCCGGGCAGGGTCGCCACCCCGCCGAGCGGCCGGGCGGCCAGCTCGCTGCCGCGCCCGCCGGGGGCCGGGCGCAGGCGCAGCTCCACCGCGCCGTCCAGCGGGCGCAGCGGCTCCGGCCACCGTCCGCCGGGCAGCACCGCCGCGGGCGGGCGGTCCACCGTCACCACCTGCCAGCGGCCGGGTCGCGGGTCGGCCCCGGCCGCGCGGGGCCAGCGTCCCCGCCGGGGTACGACCAGCGCACGAAGTGCCACCCCGCCGGCGACCGCCGCGAGGGTGAGCCCGCCGAGGACCCGCCGTCCCATCCGTACCACCTGTCCCTCCGGTCTCCGGGCCGGTTGCGGTACGGGCGACCGGTCACGCGCGGCCGGTCGCCCGCGTACGCCGATGGTCGGTCCGGCCCGGGTGAGCTGTGCTCCCCCCGAAGGGGTGAACCCGCCCCGGCCGGGTAAGCGCCGCCGACCGGGGGAGGAACGCGTCGACGGGGGTGGGTGCATGCCGCAGCCGCAGGTCAGCAGCAACGGGATCGCCGAGGCGTCCGCCGGCCCGCCGCCGCTGCTCGCCTCCCGGCTGACCCCGCCCGCGCTGCCCGAGCCGCTGCTGCTGCGGCCCCGGCTGACCGCACGGCTGGACGCCGGCACCGCCGGACCGGTCACCCTGGTCCGCGCCCCGGCCGGCTGGGGCAAGACCACTTTGCTCGCCACCTGGGCGCGCGGCGCGCCCGAGCCCGGGCCGGCGTGGGTCCAGGTGGAGGAGGGGGACACCGGGGAGCGGCTCTGGGCGTACCTGGCGGCGGCGCTGCGCGGGGCGGCGGAGGCGGAGGAGGAACCGGCCGTACCGGTGGCCCCGCCCCGCCCCGACCAGTTGGAGCTGCTCGCCGCCGCCCTGGCCGCCCGGGACCGGCCGGTGCTGCTGGTCCTGGACGACCTGCACCGGGTCACCGACCCGGCCGCGCTGACCGGGTTGGAGTTCCTGCTGCGGCACACCGACGGGCGGCTGCGCCTGGTCGCCGGGGCCCGCACCGAGCTGCCGCTGGCCCTGCACCGGCTGCGGCTGGCCGGCGAGCTGACCGAGCTCGGCCCCGAGGAACTCGCCTTCACCGACGACGAGGTCGCCGACCTGCTGGTCGCGCACGGCGCGCCGCTGCCCGCGACGGCGGTCGCCCGGCTCCGGGAGCGGACCGGCGGCTGGCCGGCCGGGCTGCGGTTCGCCGCGCTGGCGGCCCGGGACCGTCCCGACCCGCAACGGTGGGCCGAGCGGTTCGGCGGCGACCAGCCGGACGTCGCCGCGTACCTGCGGGCGGAGGTGCTGTCCGGGCTGACGCCGGCGGCGCGGGACCTGCTCCTGCGAGCGGCGGTCGCGCCGGCGGTCCGCGCCGACCTCGCCGACGCGCTGACCGGCCGGGGCGACGGTGGGCAGGTGCTGGCCGGGCTGGCCCGCGACGGCGGCTTCCTGCACCGCGACGACAGCGACCCGCCCTGGTACCGGGCCCACCCGCTGCTGGCCGACCTGCTCCGCGAGGAACTCGACGGGCTGGGCGACGACGAGCGGCGCGACCTGCACGTGCGCGCCGCGGGCTGGTACGCCGGCCACGACCGGCCCGCCGAGGCGCTTCGGCACGCGCTGGCCGCGGG
>NZ_JAGPYL010000176.1:0-10150 GCF_018070095.1 Micromonospora sp. U56 | reverse complement strand
GCTCGTCGTGGTCGGCGGTCACCGCCAGGTCGACCGGGGGCTGCCGGACGGCCAGCGGGCGGTCGTCCCGCCCGGCGGCGAGCCGGGGGGCCAGCGTCCCGTCGAGGCCGAACCGGGCCAGCACGTCGCCGGCGGGCAGCGCCGCGAAGTCGCCGAGGGTACGCACGCCGAGCCGGCGCAGCAGGTCGGCCAGCGCGGGACGACCGAGCGCCTCGACCGGCAACCCGGTCAGGAACTCCGGCGTCCCGCCCGGCGGTACGACGCGGCCGGCGCGCGCGGCCAGCCCGGCGGCGAAGACCCCGTCGGCGATGCCGACCTGGCTCTCCACCGCGCAGGCCTGGGCCACCTGCTCGACGATCCGTTCGGCGGCCGCCTCCTCGCCGCCGAGGTAGCGGCTGGGGCCCCGGGCGGCCACCGCGCAGGCGCCGGGGCGTACCACCTCGACGCCGGCGACGACCTCCTCGACGGCGGCGACCACCGGTTCGAAGGCGCGGGCGTCCCGCCCCAGGTCGTGGTCGACGACGGTCAGCTGCGGGCAGCGCCCCTGCGCCTCCCGCCGGCGCAGGCCCCGCCGTACCCCCTCGGCGCGGGCCTGCTCGGAGCAGGCCACCACCCGGTTGGCGTGCAGCACGGCGACCGGGCCGGTGGCGGGCACCCCGTCGACGATCTCGGCGGCGATGACCGGCCAGTCCGGACACCAGAGCAGCAGGGTGCGCACCGGCGTGCCGGTCACGCGGACCCGACCACGGTGAGCGCGCCACGCCGGGGGCGGCCGACGCCGCCCCCGGTCGCCGGCCGGGGGATGACCCGGGTGAGCCCGTCACCGGGCAGCCAGACCTTGATCTCCTTGGGGCGGGCGGCCGCGCCGCGTCCGCGCGCCGACACGGTCACCTCGCGGCGGCGCAGCCGGCCCCGGCCCGACCCCAGCCCCTCCCAGACCCCGCGGACCACCTGGAGGGTGACGTCCGCGCCGTCCCACCGGCCGTACGGGACGAGCACGCTGCCGCGCTGCCGGGCCCGGGCGGCGAGCCGGTTGGCGACCGAGGCGGAGACGGTCTGCGGCACGGCGGTCACCACCACGTCCACCCCGTCGATCAGCGCCGCGACGACGGTGGGCCACTCCGGGCCGGGGTCGGGCACCAGGGCGAGCCGGTCCAGCGCGATCCCGATCTCGGCGGCCGCGCCGGCCCCGAAGGTCGGCACCCCGACCACCGCGCACCAGGAGCCGGCCCGGGACGCCTCGGCGAGCAGCGCCAGGACCAGGGAGGTGCCGCCGCTGCATCGGGGTTGGCCGGCGGAGACCGCGATCGTGCTGCCCCGGCGCAGCCCGCGGTTGGGCAGCAGGCCGGTCAGCTCGGGCGCCACCGGGAGCACCCGGTGGCCGCCGGCCGGGTCCGGCGCGCTCGCCGGGCGCACCAGATCGGCCAGTGCGGCGGAACCGACCACCATGCGGCCCGCCATGGGACCAACCCCCCGTCGTGTTTCTGCTGGATCAGGTGTCGCTGTCGGATGGGACGCCGGGTGTGCCCGGCGGGGGAACCCGGGCGGTGCCGGGTCAGGCGGCGAGGCCGTCGAGGGTCGGTTGGTGGGCCAGGCCGAGCGCGGTCTCCACCACCGAGACGAACTGCTCGGCGGCCCGGAGCAGGTCGTCGGCCTCCCGGGCGCTCACCACGCGGGGTATCCCCGCCTCGGCGGCGGCCCGCTTGCCGGCGCCGGCGGCGAAGTAGGCGGACCACTCGTCGAGCTCGGGGGCGACCGTGGAGAGCAGGACCCAGACGCTGGTGATCCGGTGGCGTCGGGCGGGGGCGGGGCGGGCGCGGGCGGCGAGCAGGGCCGCGGCCGCGCGCAGCGCGGCGAGGTGGGCGGCGGCGTAGCGCAGCCCGTCGGGGCGGGTCTGGGCGGCCTCGCTGAGCCCGATCCGGGCCACCGCGAGGAGCTGGGCCGGGGTGCGGTGCGGCAGCACGTGCGCGGGCACCGTCGGTGCCTGGGCCGGGTTGGTCGGCATGACTGTCTCCTCCGCGTGACCGGGGCGGGCGCGACGCCCGGCGGAAGGATCCGTCGGCGGGCACCCGGAGCGGGTGGTGCGGAGGAAGACGCACCGGATGGGGGCCGGCCGGGTGTGGACGCTTCCCCACACCACACCCGGCCGGCGAACCGGCGGGTTCGTCGTCCGTCGCCCGGGGGTCGTGGGCGGCGGACGACGATCCTGCCTTGACGGGACCGGGCTCGCGACTGCCCGGAACCCGGTGCGATCCGCGAAACCGCACCTCTCCCGGAAGCCGGAGCCGCGAAACACCGCTCCCGGGCGTTGGAACGGGCGTACGACTCAATCGAACACTCGTTCTAACTGCTGACAGTACACCCTCCCTCCGACGAAAACGCAACGTGTGGCGTCCGGCGTGCCGCCCCGGCACCCGCCACGCCGACCGGACCCGACCGGCTCCATCGGGCCGGGGCGTACCGGGAAGAATGGGGGCATGCAGCCACACCCGAACGTGCAGGCGGTGCAGGCGGCCCTGGACGGCGCGGGCGCGCGTGACAGCGCGGGCGCGCCCAGCCTGGTCCGTCTGCTGCCCGAGGCGGTCCACACCGCGGCCGCGGCCGCCGCGGCGCTCGGCGTCGACGCCGGCGCCATCGCCAACTCGCTGGTCTTCGAGGCCGACGGCGAGCCCCTGCTGGTGCTGACCTCCGGCGCGCACCGGGTGGACACCGCCGAGCTGGCCGCCCGGCTGGGGGTCACCCGGCTGCGCCGGGCCACCCCGGAGTTCGTCCGGGAACACACCGGCCAGGTGATCGGCGGGGTCGCCCCGGTGGGCCACCCGCGCCCGCTGCGCACCCTGGTCGACACCGCCCTGCAGGAGTACGCCGAGATCTGGGCGGCCGGCGGGGTGCCCCAGGCGGTCTTCCCCAGCACGTACGCGGAGCTGCTGCGGATCACCGCCGGCATCCCGACCGAGGTGGCGTGAGCGAGCCCGGCGGGGCGACTGCCGGCGACACGGTTCCCGAGCTGGTCACCCTGCACGTGTGGCGGATCTCCCGGGCCGCGCTGCCCCGGGCGCTCACCCGGATGGCGCTCGACCCGCGCCGGCTGCGCGCCACCCCCGGCGTACGGTTCGGCAAGCTGCTCGGCACCGGGACCGGCACCGGCTTCGGGCCCGGCGACGCCGACCTGACCCGGTGGGCGGCGCTGACCGTCTGGGACTCCCCCGACGCCGCCGACGGCTTCGACGCCTCCCCGGTCGGCCGGGCCTGGGCCCGGATCGCCCGGGCCACCGTCCGGGTCGACCTGCGCCCGGTGAGCAGCCGGGGCGAGTGGTCCGGCCGGCGCCCGTTCGGCGACCCGCCCGGCGGCCGGGTCGGCGGACCGGTGCTGGCGCTCACCCGGGCCCGGCTGCGGCCCCGCCGGGCGGCCACCTTCTGGACGGCGATCCCCCCGGTGGCCGCCGCGCTGCACGTCGCGCCCGGGCTGCTCGCCCGGTTCGGCGTCGGCGAGGCCCCGCTGGGCTGGCAGGGCACGGTCAGCGTGTGGCGCGATCCCGCGGACCTCGTGGCGTTCGCGTACCGTCACCCGGAGCACCGCGCCGCGATCAGCCGCACCCCCACCGAGGGGTGGTACGCGGAGGAGCTCTTCGCGCGGTTCGAGGTGCGCGACGTGGTCGGCGACCGGACGGTGCTGGGGTGGGTCGCCGACGGCGACGCGGCAACGGTGAAGGGACACGCATGAGGTTGGTGCGGTGGACGCCGGACGATCTCGTCCGGCGGCTGGACGACGTGGTCGCCGTCTACGGGGAGGCGATGAACTACCGCGCCGACCTGCTGGGGGCCCGCCGCGGCTACATCGCCACCCACGTACGCCGTCCCGGCTTCCGCGCCGTCGCCAGCCTCACCACCGACGGCCGGCTGGCCGGCTTCGGGTACGGCTACCTGGGCGCGTCCGGGCAGTGGTGGCACGACCAGGTGCACCGGGCACTGGACCCGGAGGCCCGCCGGCGCTGGCTGACCGACTGCTTCGAGGTGGTGGAGCTGCACGTCCGGCCACCGGCGCAGGGGCACGGCCTGGGCACCCGACAGTTGACCGCCCTGCTCACGCTCGCCGAGGGCGCCACCACCCTGCTGTCCACCCCCGAAGCCGACGAGCAGACCTCGCGCGCCTGGCGGCTGTACCGGCGGTTCGGCTTCGTCGACGTGTTGCGGCACTTCCACTTCCCCGGCGACGAGCGGCCCTTCGGCGTGCTCGGCCGGGACCTGCCGCTGGCCGTGGCCGACCCGGCCGCCACCGTCCGGTCCGGCCCGGCCGCGCCGTGATCCGACGGCGAGCCCCCTGGGCGTTGCTGACCGTCCTCGTCCTCGCCCAGATCTGCTACCCGCTCACCACCGGCACGACCCGGGCCCGGCTGACCGTGGCCACCGTGCTGCTGGGCTACCTGCTCGCGGTCGGCCACGCCCTGCTGCGCCGCGGCCCGCGTACGGCGGGGGCGCTGGTCGCGGTGGCCACCGGCGGCGGCTTCGCGATCGAGGCCCTGGGGGTCACCACCGGCTTCCCGTTCGGCAGCTACGACTACTCCGGCGAACTCGGGCCGAAGCTGGCCGGGGTGCCGCTGATCATCCCGCTGGCCTGGACCTGGATGGCGTGGCCCGCCTGGCTGGCCGCCGTCCGACTGACCTCGTCCGGGCCCGGGCGGATCGCGCTGGCCGCCGTCGGGCTGGCCGCCTGGGACCTCTTCCTCGACCCGCAGATGGTGGCCGAGGGCTACTGGGTGTGGCGCGACGCCGACCCGGCCCTGCCCGGGCTGCCCGGCATCCCGGTCAGCAACTACCTGGGCTGGCTGCTCTTCGCGGTGCTGTTGACGAGCGCGCTGCGCCCGCTGGCCGGGCCGTCCGTCGCGGTCACCGACTCCCGGGACGACCCGATGTTCGCGCTCTACCTGTGGACGTACTTCTCCAGCGTGCTGGCCCACGCGGTCTTCCTCGACCTGCCCGCCTCGGCGGCCTGGGGCGCGGCCGGCATGGCGGTGGCGGCGGTGCCGCTGGCGGTGACGCTGTTCCGCGCCCGCCGGCACGGCGACGACCGGCGGGATGCCCGCCGACCGGCGCGTCCCGGCGTCGACGCCACCGCATGAGCGCGGCGGTCCTCGCCCTGGTCCTCGCGCTCGCCGCGCTGACCGCGCACACCGGGATCAACGCGGGCCGCTGGCTGCGCCGCCCCGCCGGCGGGCCGGTCGAGGTCACCGAGGCGGTGGCGGTGCTGCTGCCGCTGCGCGACGAGGCGGCCCGGCTCACGCCCTGCCTGCGGTCGCTGCTCGCCCAGCGGGGGGTGCCGCGGCTGCGGATCGTGGTGCTGGACGACGGGTCCACCGACGGGACCGCCGACGTGGTCCGCGCCGTGGCCGGCGACGATCCGCGGGTCACCCTGCTCACCGGGGTCACCCCGCCACCGGGCTGGCTGGGCAAGCCGCACGCCTGCCACCAGCTCGCCGGCCGGGCCGATCCGACCGCCACCGCGCTGGTGTTCGTCGACGCCGACGTGGTGCTCACCCCGTACGCCGTCGCGGCGGCGGTCACCGAGCTGCGCGCCGCCGGGGCGACGCTGCTGTCGCCGTACCCCCGGATCGTGGTGCGGACGGCGGCCGACCGGCTGGTGCAGCCGCTGTTGCAGTGGTTGTGGCTGACCTTCCTGCCGCTGCGCGCGATGGAACGCTCGCCGCGGCCGTCGCTGGCCGCCGCCGGCGGGCAGTTCCTGGTGGTGGACCGCGCCCGCTACGACCGGGCCGGCGGGCACGCCGCGGTGGCCGACAAGGTGCTGGAGGACATCGAGCTGGCCCGGGCGGTCAAGCGCTCCGGCGGGCGGATCGCCCTCGCCGACGGCTCCCGGTTGGCCGCCTGCCGGATGTACGAGGACTGGCCGCAGCTGCGCGACGGCTACACCAAGTCGCTCTGGGCCTCCTTCGGTCACCCGGCCGCGGCGGCGGTCGTGGTGGCCCTGCTGCTCCTGCTCTACACCGCTCCCCCGCTGGTCGCCGTCGCGGCTCTGGTTGCCGGCGCGCCGGTGGTGGCCGCGCTCGCCACCGGCGGCTACCTGCTCGGGGTCGCCGGGCGGGTGCTCAGCGCCCGGGCCACCGGTGGGCGGGCCTGGCCCGACGCGCTGGCACACCCCGTGTCGCTCGTGGTCCTCGGTTGGCTGACTTCGCGGTCGTACCATCTGCGGAAGCGGCGACGTCTGTCCTGGCGGGGCCGCCCGGTCAGCTAGGAGGACGCGGCATGGCGCGGATCGTGGTCGTCGGCGCCGGGGTGGGCGGCCTGGCCGCCGCCGCCCGGTTGGCCGTCACCGGGCACGAGGTCACCGTCTTCGAACGCGCCGACACCGTCGGCGGCAAGCTCGGCCGGTACGCGCACCACACCCCGGCCGGCTCGTTCCACTTCGACACCGGCCCCAGCCTGTTTACCCTGCCCCAGGTCTTCCACGACCTGTTCGAGGCCACCGGGGCCAAGCTCGACGAGTACCTCGACCTGGTGCCGCTGGACCCGATCGTGCGGCACGTCTTCCCCGGCGGCGGGCCGGCGCTAAACTCCTGCGCCGACCCGGCCGAGTTCGCCGCCCGGATCGGCGCGGCCCTCGGCGACCGGGCGGCCGCCGACTGGCAGCGGCTGTGGCGCCGGGCCGCCCGGGTCTGGGAAGCCTCGCACCGGGACATCCTGCGCCGGGCCGGCGGCTCGCCGCGCGACCTCGCCGCGCTCGCCTGGCGGCTGGGCGACCTGGCCGCCATCGGTCCCGGCCGCAGCCTGCGCGGGCTGGGCCGGTCGCAGCTGTCCGACCCCCGGCTGCGGATGCTGCTCGACCGGTACGCCACCTACACCGGCGCCGACCCGCGCCGCGCCCCGGCCGCGCTGGTCGCCGTCCCCTACGCCGAGCTGACCTTCGGCGGCTGGTACCTGCGCGGCGGGCTGGGCACCCTGGCCGACGCGCTGCTGTCGCGCTGCCTGGACCTCGGCGTGGTCGTGCAGACCGGCGCCACGGTCACCCGGATCGACGCCGCGGGCGGCCGGGTGCACGGGGTACGCCTCGCCGGCGCCGCCGCGCCCGTCCCCGCCGACGTGGTGGTGGCCAACACCGACGCGCTCACCCTCTACCGGGACCTGCTGCCCAGCCCCCGCCGGCTGGCCGGGCTGACCGACCGCAGCCTGGCCGGCTTCGTGCTGTTGCTCGGGGTCCGCGGCGACTCCGGGCTGGCCCACCACAACGTGTTCTTCCCGCGCGACTACGACGCCGAGTTCGACGCGGTCTTCGGCGACCCGGGGCGGGGCGTACGGGCCCGGCCGGCGACCGACCCGACCGTCTTCGTCACCGTCGCCGACGACCCGATGGTCCGCCCGGACGGGCACGAGTCGTGGTTCGTGCTGGTCAACGCCGCCCGCCACGGCACCGCCGCCGGGGCGGTGGACTGGCGCCGGCCGAGGCTCGCCGAGGCGTACGCCGACCGGATCCTCGACGTGCTCGCCGAGCGGGGCGTCGACGTCCGCGACCGGCTGGTGTTCCGGGAGGTGCGTACCCCGGCCGACCTGGACGCGGCGACCGGCGCGCCGGGCGGCACGATCTACGGCACCGCGGGCGGGCTGCTGCGCCCGGCCAACCGGGGCCCGGTCCACGGGCTCTGGCTGGTCGGCGGCTCCAGCCACCCCGGCGGCGGCCTGCCGATGGTGACCCTCTCCGCGCGGATCGTCGCCGAGGAGATCGGCCCGGCCTGGTAACGCGCCGCCCGAGACACGGCCTGCCGCCGGGGTCGGGCGTGGGCGACGAGCGGGTCAGCCGGCGTCGATGAGGGCGCGGCGCACGGTCGACAGCAGCTGCCCCAGGCCGAACCCGGCCAGCAGCACCCAGACCGCGGTGGCCATGGTGATGGTGCCGGCGGCCAGGTCCGGGTCGATCAGGCCGGTCAGGCCGGCCAGCAGCAGCCCCACCAGGGCCACGCAGACCCGGGTCGGGCGCTCCCCCACGGTCACCGCGCCGATGTCGCGCATCCCGGCGGCGACCGCGCGGGCCCGGACGTACTCGTGCAGCCAGGACAGCGCGCCGCCGGCGACGACCAGCGCGCCCGGCGCGCCGACCAGCCAGAACGCGGCCAGCCAGGCGACCTCACCGAGCCGGTCGGCGAGCGAGTCGTAGACGTAGCCGAGGCGGGTGGTCCGGTTGGTGACCACCGCCACCGCCCCGTCGACGCTGTCCGCCACCGAGGCGAGCAGCACGAACAGCGCGCCCACGATCGGCCCGTCCACCGACCGTACGGAGAACAGCGGCACGCAGAGGCAGAGCAGCACGCCGGCGACGGTCACCGCGGTCGGGGTGATCCGGAGCCGGCCCAGGATGTACCCCACGTGGTAGGCGAAGCGCAGCCAGGTCCGGACCACCGGCGCGGCGGCACGCGGGTCGAAACCGCCGTGCAACCGTGCCCAGGCGGTCGCGTAGTCGTCCCACTTCAGCTGTGTGCCCACCATCGGTCAACCGTCGTGGCGTGGTTCAGGTGGCGGGGTGCCCGCGTTCACACCCGGGCGCCGGCCTGGAGACTGCGCCAGACCTCCCGCGTCGCGGTGGACCGGTTGAGGGTGATGAAGTGGATCCCCGGCACCCCCTCGTCCAGCAGCTTGGCGCACATCTCGCTGGCCTGCTCGATGCCGAGCCGGCGCACCGCCTCCGGGTCGTCGGCCACCCGCTCGAACCGCTCGGCGAGGGCGGGCGGGAACGGCGCCCCGGACAGCTGCACGGACCGCTCGATGGTGCCGATCTGGGTCACCGGCATCACGCCGGCCAGGATCGGGGTGTCGCAGCCGGCGGCGGCGACCCGGTCCCGCAGCCGCAGGTAGTCGTCGGCGTCGAAGAACATCTGGGTGATCGCGAACTCGGCGCCGGCCCGGCACTTGCGGACGAAGTGCGCGGTGTCGCTGGCCACGTCCGTCGAGCGCGGGTGCTTGTACGGGAAGGCGGCCACGCCGACGCTGAAGTCCCCGGCGTCGCGGACCAGCCGGACCAGTTCCTCGGCGTAGAGCACGCCCTCCGGGTGGCGGGCCCACTCGCCGCCCGGGTCGCCCGGCGGGTCGCCGCGCACGGCGAGCACGTTGCGCACCCCGACGCCGGCCAGCCGGCCGATGACGTTGCGCAGCTCGGCGACCGAGTGGTTGACCGCGGTCAGGTGGGCCATCGGCAGCAGGGTGGTCTCGGTGGCGATCCGCTCGGTCACCGCCACCGTGGTGTCCCGGGTCGACCCGCCCGCGCCGTAGGTGATGGACACGAACGAGGGACGCAGCGACTCCAGCTCCCGGATGGCCTGCCAGAGCAGCCGCTCGCCCTCGGGCGTCTTGGGCGGGAAGAACTCGAAGGAGAAGGTCGGCTGGCGCTCACGGATCAGCTCCCCGATCGCCGGCTGGGGATTGGGGAGGACGGAGGGAAGACCGAGCGCCACGACCCGACTCTAGCGGGCGGCGGCCCGCCGACCCACGATCTTCCCATCGCGGCATCGACGACGGTCACCGAATGCCGGCGGGCCGCTCGGTACGGCGACGCACGGCGGGTCCGACGCGACGTCGTACCCCCGGGGTAGGAAGGAGCCAGCGCGGGTGGCGCCGGTCGGGGCCGGCGCCCGGGGGCACGCGCGGGGGTCAGCACCGACCGACGGCGCGCCGGTCCCGTCCCGCCGGGGCGGCCGGCGTCGCCGCGCCGACGCCCGACCGGAGGACCGATGACCCCGCCCGACCCGCTTCTGCTCGGGCCGCTGATCGCCCAGCTGCGGCTGGCCCGCGGCTGGAGTCAGCAGCGGCTCGCCGCCGAGCTCTGCGCCGCCTCCGGCGCGGCCACCCTGACCCGGCACGAGATCTCCCGCTGGGAGCGCCAGGCCCGGGTGCCGGGCGACCGCTGGCTGCGCCGGCTCGCCCTCGTGCTCGACGCGCCGGCCGGGCCGTTGGTCGAGGCCGCCGGGCGCAGCCGGCACCACGGCCCGGTGGGGGCGGGCGGGTCCCGGTCCCGGTCGGCCCTGCTCGCACTGGCCCAACGCTGGGTGGCCGACCCGCACGCTCCGCTGCTGGTCGCGCCGGCCCGGTGGGGGACGCGGCCGACCCCGACCGGCTAGCGTCGGTACGTGACCCACGCTGCTCCCGTCTCCCC
>NZ_JAGPYL010000175.1:0-10190 GCF_018070095.1 Micromonospora sp. U56 | reverse complement strand
CCCCACCCGCCTCCCCCACCAGGCGAGTTGATCAAGAAGTTTGCGTCAGGATTCGGCCCAGGGAAGACCAAAACTTCTTGATCACCTGGGCGGTGGCGACCGGAGGACGGGCGGGGTCCTTTTCCCGCCGGGCCGGCGGTCGTATGGTCGGACCGTGGCCACCTGGGACGATGTACGTCGGCTCGCGCTCGCCCTGCCGGAGACGACGGAGCGGCCGTCGTACGACGGCGCGCCGGCCTGGCGGGTACGCGACAAGCCGTTCGTGTGGGAGCGACCGCTGCGCCGGGCCGACCACGACGCCCTGGGCGACGCCGCTCCCGACGGTCCGATCCTCGGCGCACAGCTGCCCGACCTGGGTGCCAAGGAGGCGCTGCTCGCCGACGACCCGGCGATCTACTTCACCACCCCGCACTTCGACGGCTACCCGGCGGTGCTGGTCCGGTTGGACCGGATCACCGTGCCGGAGCTGACCGAGCTGGTCCTGGACGCCTGGTACGCCCGCGCGCCGAAACGTCTCGCCGCGGCCCACCGCGCCGGCGAGGCGTAGGCACGCCCGGGGCCCGGTTCAGCGGCGCCAGTCGCGGAAGACGAACCGGTGCACCGCCTTGAGCCCGATCCCGACGGCCAGGGCCCGGGCCCACCGGCACCGACCGCGCACCTCGACCCGGGTGCTGCGGGTGAGCCGGGTCGCCCGGCCGCCGGCCGCCGGCGTCAGCTCGAAGGTGTCGCTCAACGCGCTGACGCACGAGCCGAACGGCAGGTCGGTGCGCTCCATGTGGAACGCCAGCCGGGCCGGCGGCGACCACTCGGTGATCCGCTGGTACACCACGCCCCGATCAGAGACGCACTGCCGGGGCGCGCCCACCGCACCGGGCCCCGCCGGCAGGAAGCACTCGACCGGGGTGGGCGCGCCGAGCCGGAACACCGGGCAGCGGGGCGTCGCGGTGATCCGCGAGTCGCAGAGCAGCGGCCAGACCGCCTCCGGCGGCCGGCGTACCAGAGTGGTGGTCCGCACCAGCATCAGCGGCCGCCCCCGTCGGTGAGCGCGGCGGGTGCGGCGGCGCCTGTCGTATCCATGTCGGTGACGCTACGAACCCGCCGCCGCCGGGGCCTCCCCCGGCGGAGGGAACCCCCTCCCCCCAGGCGGTGTCACCGCGGTCGTTCGGCACCCATGGTTGTTCCACTCGTCAGTCGGCCGACGTGGCGCGTTGCGGGCGCCGTCGTGGTCGGCGCCCGGCGCAGTAGGGGTTCTGAGCCTTTCGAGCTGATGTCGTAGACGACTCAGCCGTGGATGGCGGGCGCCATCCCGCAAGATGGTGCTCATCCGCCTGGTGGTGGCCCGCTGCGGCCGAGCGACACCACTACTTCCAAAGTGGAGCGATCTCCGCCCGTCGCGGCATCCACCCGGCAGGGCTGATTCGTTTACATCATCAGCTCTACAGGGCCGCACCACCCCACCCCCCGCAGCGACTGTGGCTCGGCCCAGGTGATCAGGCTCCGCTCGGAGAGCCCGGCCCTCGGCTAGGTTCTGCCGAAACGGGGTGCCGGACTGGACCGGACACCCCGGTCTCGCGTACCCGTTGGGGACCTTCCGCCACCGCGGGCCGTTCCAATGGGCGCGGCTGGCGCCGGCCGGGGCAAGGGGTCCGGGCCGGGCCCGGGTTAGGGGCCGGTCGAGCCCTTCTAGGGGTACGCCCGGTCTGTTCCACTCGCGACGGAGGCGGCTTGACTGACCCTGCGCACCCGTCGGGTTCCACCGGACACCTGCTCAGAGGCAGTGCGACACCGCGCTGCCCGATGGTCCCGCCCGACGCGGACAACGCTGACATCCGTCCCGCGGAGGGGGTTCGATCTCGTGGAATTCACTGTGGCAGCCGACCAGTGGGTCCGGCTGGAGCAACTGGAGGCGGCGGCCACGCACTCGGTGCCGGTCGGCCTCGACGACAAGGTCTGGCAGCGCGTCCAGACCTCCCGGGAGACGCTGCAGCGTTTCGTCGACGAGGGCCGGGTCATCTACGGCGTCAACACCAGCATGGGCGGCTTCGTCGACTGGCTGGTGCCGGTCACCATGGCCCAGCAGCTCCAGGAGAACCTGATCAACGCGGTGGCCACCAACGTCGGGCCGCACCTGGACGACCGGACCGTCCGGGCGATCATGCTCTCCCGGATCGTGTCGCTGGCCCGGGGCAACTCGGCGATCTCGCCGGTGAACCTGGAGAAGCTGATCGCCGTGTACAACGCCGGGATCATCCCGTGCGTACCGGAGAAGGGGTCGCTGGGCACCAGCGGGGACCTCGGCCCGCTCGCCGCGATCGCGCTGGCCTGCGTCGGCCAGTGGCGGGCCCGCTACCGGGGCGAGACCATGCCCGCCGCGGAGGCGCTGCGGCTGGCCGGCATCGAGCCGATGACGCTCAGCTTCAAGGAGGGGCTGGCGCTGATCAACGGCACCTCCGGCATGGTCGGCCTGGGCGGCCTGGTCTTCGCCCAGGCCAGCCGGCTGCTGGAGACGTACCTGACGGTCTCGGCGCTGTCCGTGGAGGGGCTGCGCGGGATGACCAAGCCGTTCGACCCGCGGGTGCACGAGCTGAAGCCGCACAAGGGTCAGCGCGAGATCGCCGCCCGGCTCTGGCGCACCCTGCAGGAGTCCACCCTGGCGGTCAACGAGCAGGAGACCGAGGCGGCGCTGGCCGCCGAGATGGGCTCCTCGGCCAAGGCCGGCTCGCAGCCCATCGAGGACGCGTACTCGATCCGGTGCACGCCGCAGATCCTCGGTCCGGTGCTGGACAGCTTCCTCCGGATCGGCGAGACGCTGGAGGCCGAACTCAACTCGTCCAACGACAACCCGCTGGTGGTGCCGGACGAGAACGACGTCTTCCACAACGGGCACTTCCACGGCCAGTACGTGGCGATGGCGATGGACCACCTGGTCATCTCGCTGACCACCCTGACCAACCTGGCCAACCGGCGGATCGACCGGTTCCTCGACAAGAGCAACAGCAACGGGCTGCCGGCCTTCCTGTGCCGGGAGAACCCCGGCCTGCGGCTCGGCCTGATGGGCGGGCAGTTCATGACCGCCTCGCTGACCGCCGAGACGCGGGCCCTGGCGGTGCCGATGTCCGTGCAGTCGCTGACCAGCACCGGCGACTTCCAGGACATCGTCTCGTTCGGCTTCGTCGCCGCCCGGCGGGCCCGGGAGGTGCTCGCCAACGCCACCTACGTGGTCGCCTTCGAGCTGCTCTGCGCCGCCCAGGCGGTCGACATCCGGGGCAACGAGGGGCTCTCCCCGGTCACCCGCGAGCTCTACGAGCGGACCCGCGAGCTGGTCCCCTACCTCGACCGGGACGTCACCATCACCGACTACGTCGAGGCGATCGCCACCCAGATCCTGGCCGCGCCGCCGGCGTACCGGTCGGAGGTCCTGCTGTGACCGCCCCCGGCGCAGACGGCGCCGGACCCGAGCACGGCGCTGCGGCCACCGCCGTGGTCTTCCCCGGCATCAGCCCCAGCTCGTTCGCGCAGGTCGGGCGCTTCCTGCTGATCAACCCGGAGGCACGCCGGCTGACCGCGCAGGCCGACGAGGCCCTGGGCTGGTCGCTGGTGGACCGGTACCGGCAGGCCGAGGGGGGCTACTCGGAGAGCGAGCGGGTGGCGTTCCTGGTGGTCTGCCTGGCGCTGGCGTACTGGGCGGAGGACGCGCTGGACGTCCGGCCCGACATCGTCGTCGGGCCGAGCTTCGGCGGCACGCCGGCCGCCGTCTACGCCGGGGCGCTCAGCTTCCCCGACGCGGTACGGCTCACCGTCGGCTGGAACCGGCACCTGGACGAGTACTTCGCCCACGCCCACAGCGACGTGGTCACCCAGTCCTTCGCCCGGACGCCCCGGGCCCGACTGGCGGAGATCCTCGGTGAGTTGGACGAGGCCGGCGAGTGGTACGAGACGGCCTGCCACGTCGACGACGACTTCTGGATGCTGTCGGTACGCCGGCACCGCCTGGACTGGCTCCAGGCGGCCGTGCGGGCGCGCGGCGGCCTGCCGCTGTACACGATGAGCCCACCGATGCACTCGGCCGCGTTCGCCCCGCTGCGGGCGACGATGGAGCGGGAGTTGGTGGCCGGGCTGCCGTTCACCGACCCGCGGCTGCCGATGGTCTCCGACCACGACGGCGCGGTGCTGACCCGGGGCGAGCAGGTGCGCCGGCTGCTGCTGGACGGGATCGTCCGGCAGGTGCGCTGGCCCGGGGCGCTGGAGACGCTGCGCGCCCACGGGGTGTCCCGGCTCTGCGTCTCCGGTCCGGACGGGCTCTGGGGCCGGGTGGACGCCGCGCGGCGGCCGTTCGACGTGCTGACCCTGACCCCGGCGCTCGCGCTGCGGCCCCGGCCGCGGCAGCGGACCCTGGTGGGATGATCCGGCGGCCTACCGGGCCGCGCGGGCCAGTTCGGCCAGCGCGGTCCGGTTCGCCTTTCCGTTGGCGGTCAGCGGCAGCTCGGTGAGGAAGTGGAACCGTGCCGGGACCATGTACGCCGGCATGGTGCGCCGGCACCGCTCCACCAGCTCGGCCGCGCCGACGGTGGCGCCCTGCCGGCGCACCACGAAGGCGTGCAGCCTCGGCTCGCCGTCGGCCGCCGGGGCCGCCACCGCCACCGCCGCGCCGACCGTCGGGTGGTCCAGCAGCCGGCGCTCCACCTCGCCCAGCTCGATCCGGTTGCCCCGGATCTTCACCATCGAGTCGGTCCGGCCGCAGAAGTACAGCTCCCCGTCGGCCCCCCGGTACGCCAGGTCGCCGGAGCGGTAGACGAGCTGCCCGGAGCGGGGCTCCAGGGGGTCGGGCACCAGCACCTGTCGGGTGGCCGCCGGGTCGTCCCAGTAGCCGCTGAACAGCGACGGGCAGCGGACGTGGATCTCGCCGACCGCGCCGGGCGCGTCGACCACGCTGCCGTCCGAGTCGACCAGCAGCAGCTCGGCGCCCGGGTAGCCGTCGCCGATGGAGAGCCGCTCGGCGTCGGCGGGCAGCGGGTCGGGCACCTCGGCGAAGGAGCAGGCCACCGTCTCGGTGGCGCCGAACGCGTTGACCACCCGCAGTCCCGGGTGCAGTTCGCGCAGCCGGCGCAGCTCGGCCAGCGGGAAGTTCTCGCCGGCGAAGAGGATGCCGCGCAGCCGGTCCAGGGCGGCCAGGCCGTCGGGCTCGTGGCGCAGCAACGGCCGCCACAGCGAGGGCACGCCGTGCACCACGGTCGCGCCGGCGTCGCGGAGGAAGCCGAGCAGCCGGCGCGGAAAGCTCAGGAACTCGCGGGGCACCGGCGCGAGGGTCGCCCCGCTGCCCAGCGTGACCCCGAGGTCGAACAGGGAGACGTCGAAGGCCAGTGGCGATGTGCTGGCCACCACGTCGTCGGCGGCCACCACCGGAAAGCGCTGGGCGCCCCGGTAGAAGGCCAGCGCGGCGTGGTGGCTGAGCACCACACCCTTCGGCTGCCCGGTGGTCCCCGAGGTGAAGATGAGGTACGCCGGGTCGGTGCCCACCACCGCGCGGCGGCGGCGCTGCCGGGGCTTGCCGGCGGGGGCGACCAGCCCGTCCGGGCTGAACTCGGCGACGGCGGTGGTCGACGGCAGGTCCCGGGCCGGGCGGCCGGCGGGCCGGAGGTGCAGCACCGGGTCGGTCGCCTCGACGATGGCGCGTACCCGCAGGTCCGGGGTGTCCGGGTCGACCGGCACGAACGCCGCGCCGAGCCGGGAGCAGGCGAGCAGCAGCGCGATGGCGGCGGCGGAGGTCTGCGACTCGATGACGACGCGGTCGCCGGTGCCGACCCCCGCCTCGGCCAGCGCGGTGGCCCGCGCGTCGACCGCGCGGGCCAGCTCGCCGTACGTGACCGTCACCAGCGCGCCGCCGGCCCGCTCGATCACCGCCGGCTTGTCCGGGGTGCGGGCGGCGGGGCCGAGCACGAACTGGTCCAGGGTGTCGGCGGGAAACCGCCCGACCGCGTCGGTCATCGATGTCCGTCCTTCGTCACACCTGCGCGACGGTCTTGAGGTAGTCGCCCACCGTCTGGCGGAACCGCGCCGGCTCCTCCAGGTGCGGCACATGGCTGGAGTCGTCGAACAGCTCCCAGCGCGCGTCCGGGATGAGGTCGACGAAGGGCCGGACGGTGGCCGGGGTGGCCTCGTCGTGGCGGCCCGAGATGACCAGGGTGGGCACCGCGATGTCGGCGAGACAGTCGGTGACGCCCCAGTCCTTCAACGACCCGATGACGTGGAACTCGCTCGGCCCGTTCATCGCGAGGTACACGGTCGGGTCGTTGTAGAGCTCGTAGAAGGAGGCCTGGTAGTCGCGGGGCCACGGGTCGAGCCGGCACAGGTGCCGGTCGTAGAAGACCTTGGTGGCCGCGTGGTACTCGTCGCTGTCGGTGGTGCCCGCCGCCTCGTGCCGGCGCAGCGTGTCGTCGACCCCGGCCGGCAGCGCGGCGCGCAGCTCCGCCATCGCCGCCAGCCACAACGGGTACGACGCCGGCGCGTCGGCGATGATCAGGCCCTTCAGGCCGGCCGGCGCCGCCGCGGCGTGCTTCGCCACCAGCAGCCCGCCCCAGGAGTGGCCGAACAGCACGTAGTTGTCGGCGATCCCGAGGTGGCGCAAAAGGTTGTCCAGCTCGTCGAGGAAGAGCTGGACGGTCCAGAACTCAGCCGGCCGGCCCGGCAGGTGGGTGGATCCCCCGTTGCCCAGCTGGTCGTAGTGGACGACGGGGGTGCCGCCGTCGGCGAACACGGACAGGCTGGTCAGGTAGTCGTGGGTGCTGCCGGGGCCGCCGTGCGCGACCACCAGCGCGGTCCGTTGCGGCGACAGCTCCCCCGTGACCCGGTACCAGGTCCGGAATTCGCCGAACGGCGCCGTCCCCTTGGTCGTCGGTGCGGTCACTAGACGCGGCGGCCGGTGACCGGGAAGGTGCCGAACATGCCCGGCTTGGCCTTGCCGGTCATGGTGTCGCCGTTGACGGTGACGGTGACCTTCATGGTCAGCGGGACCGGCTTGCGGCACTTGATCTTCCACGAGGCGACGTCGCCGACCATTTCGCCGTCGATGATGTCGGGGTCGATGACCTGGCCGTTGGCCCGGGCCTTGCCGATCAGCTTCTCGCCCTCCTCGGTCAGTTCGACCCAGAGGCTCTGCTTGCCGAGCGGGCTCTCGATGTCCAGCTGCCAGCTGCCGTCGGTGCTCATCCGTTGCTCCCTATCGTGCGTCGATCGCTTCCCGTGGCAGACACTATGGATCCGGGCGGGCGGTCCATACCCCTATCAGCCCCTAGGGGCGAGCGTCCCGAGCCACTCCTCGACGACCTCTGCGGCGACCGCCGCCCGGTCCTCGATCATGGTGAAGTGGGTGGCCGCGACGGTGCGGTACTCGTGCGTCGGCTCCCAGGGCCGGGCCTGCCAGGAGCCGTCGTCGGCCGCGTCGGGCCGGAACGGCTCGGCCGCGCCGACGAAGAGCACCGGCGCCTCGACCGGGTCCAGCCGGAACCGGGGCACCAGGTCGAAGTAGCGGTTCATCCCCGACAGGGCGGCGCTGTTGAGCATCCCGAAGCGGGCGTCGGCCTGGACCAGCCCCACGGTGAGCTGCTCCATCAGCCGGGACTGGTCCCGGTCGTCGGTGTCGACCCGGTAGGTGTCCATCAGCACCACCCCAACGGGGCGCACCCCCAGGCTCCGTTCCAGGTGCCCGGCGGTGGCGTAGGCGAGGGTCCCGCCCGAGGAGTAGCCGACGAGGACGAACGGGCGTCCGGCGGCGGCCCGGACGACGCTCTCGGCGAGCACGTCGACCACCGCGTCCACCGAGTCGGGCAGCCGCTCCCCGGCGACGAAGCCGGGGTTGGTCAGCGACACCATCGGACGCCGGCCACGGAACGCGGCGGCCAGCCGGGCGTGCTGGTGCGGGCCGCCGGTGGCCATCGGGGTGCTGATGCCGATGAGCACAGGTGACCCGGGACCGTCGGCCATGGTCACGCCCGGTGGCACCGTCCCGAAGTCGGCGGCGGAGGTGAACCGGGGTCGCAGGTCGGCCACCGCCCGCAGCAGGTTGAAGCCCTTCAACACCTCGTTGCCCAGCACCGCCGCCCGGAACAGCCCGGCCAGGGTGTCCGGCTCGCCGGCCGGCTCCGGCGCGGGCGCACCACCGACGGCCGGGGCCAGCTCGGCGCGCAGGTGCCGGGCCAGCGCGGCGGGGTTCTTGTTGTCGAACACCGCCATCGGGGCCAGCCGCAGCCCGGTCGCCGCGTTGAGCCGGTTACGCAGTTCCACCGCGGCGAGGGAGTCGAAGCCCAGTTCGAGGAAGTCCCGCTCCGGGTCGACCGCCTCGGGGCCCTCGTGGCCGAGCACGGCGGCGGCGTGGCCGCGTACCAGCTCGGTGACCTGGCGCTCCTGCTCGGCCGGGGACTGCCCGGCGAGCCGGCGGGCGAACCACTCCGGGTCGACGACGGCCGCGGCGCTGCGCCGGCGTACCCGGGGCAGCAGGCCACGCAGCAGCGCGGGCGGCTCGTCGGCGCGGGCGCGCAGCGCCGCCACGTCGACCTGCACCGGCACCAACGTCGCGCGGGGGCTGCGCAGCGCGGTGTCGAGCGCGGCCAGCCCTTCCGGCACGGTCAGCGCGGGCAGGCCCTGCCGGGCCATCCGTTGCAGGTCCGCCTCGGTGAGCCAGGCACCCAGGCCGACGTCGGTGCCCCAGAGCCCGTAAGCGACCGAGGTGGCGGGCAGGCCGGCCGCCACCCGGTGCTGCGCGAGCGCGTCGAGGAAGACGTTCGCCGTGGCGTACCCGCCCTGCCCGGCGGCGAGCACCAGGCCGCCGGCCGACGAGAAGAGCACGAACGCGGCCAGGCCAGCGTCGCGGGTCAGCTCGTGCAGGTGCCAGGCGGCGTCCACCTTCGGGCGCAGCACCCCGTCGATCCGCTCCGGGGTCAGCGAGCCCACCACCCCGTCGTCCACCACCGCCGCCGCGTGCACCACGGCGGTCAGCGGACGCCGGTCGGGCACGCCGGCGAGCAGCGCCGCGAGCTGGTCGCGGTCGCCCACGTCGCAGGCCACCACGTCGGCGGTGGCGCCGAGCGCGGCGAGGTCGGCGCGGAGCTCGTCCACCCCGGGCGCCGCCGGCCCGCGCCGGCTGGTCAGCAGCAGGTGCCTGATCCCGTACGCCCCGGCGAGGTGCCGGGCCACCAGCGCGCCCAGCCCACCGGTGCCACCGGTGATCAGCACGGTGCCGTCGGGGTCCAGCCCGGCCGGGGCGTCGGCCGGGGCGTACGGCTCGCGGACCAGGCGGGGCACCAGGACACGGCCGGCACGGATCATCAGTTCCGGCTCGTCGGTGGCCAGTGCGGGCCCGAGGGCGTCCCGGGAGACGGCGGTCCGGTCGGTGTCGAGCAGCACGAAGCGGCCGGGGTTCTCCGCCTGGGCGGCCCGGAGCAGGCCCCAGACCGGCGCCTGGGCCAGCGCCACGTCGGCCCCGTCGGCGCCGACCGCGCCCTCGGTGAGCAGGACCAGCCGGGCGGCGGTGAAGCGGGGGTCGGCGAGCCAGCCCTGGACGAGGCCCAGGACCTGGTACACGCAGCCGCGGACGCCGGCCAGGACGTCGACGCCGGTGTTCGGCTCGGCACTTTCGGCGGTGCCAGGTGTGGTCTCCGGGCGGGGAACCCGGAAGAGCACCACGCCGGGCGCCGGAAGGCCGGCGTCCACGGCGGCGCCGAGCGCGGCGAGGTCAGGGTAGGTGGAAAGTCCGTCGCCCGCGCCGAGCGCAGCGAGATCCAGGTCGTTCGCCGGGCCGCCGTTCCGGCCGAGCGCCGGCAGATCCCGGTCGTTCGCCGGACCGCCGTTGATGCCGAGCGCGGCGAAATCCCCGTCGTTCGCCACGCCGACGGCCCGGCCGAGGGCGTCAAGGTCTGGGGCGGTCGCCGGAACGGCGTCGATGCCGGAAGCGGCAGGGGCCGGGGCGGTCGCCGGACCGGTGTCGGCGCCGGGCGCAGCGCGGTGAGGGCCGGGCTGGCCGATGACGGCCCATCCGGCGGCGGTGGTGGCGGTTGGCAGCTCGGCGGCGGGGGTCCAGGCGAGCCGGTACAGGCCGTCCTGTCGGCCCGGCGCGGCGGCCCGGAGCTGCGCCGCGTCGACCTCCCGCAGGGCGAGGGAGCCGACGGCGGCGACCGGCGCGCCGGCCAGGTCGGCCA
>NZ_JAGPYL010000174.1:0-10207 GCF_018070095.1 Micromonospora sp. U56 | reverse complement strand
CGGACGCCCGGCTCAGCGCAGCCCGTACGCGTCGATCACGGGCTGGTCGACGACGGTGCCGGCGCGGTCGGCGGCGTGCACCCGCAGCGACACCGCTCCCTTGCCGGCCGGCACCAGCGCGGTGTCCCGGGTGTCGGTGCCGTGCACCGGCTCCGTCCGCCAGGTCGCGCCGGAGTCGCACGACCCCTCCACCCGCAGGCTGGTGCCCTTCGGGGCCGATACGCCCGCCGGCTGGCGCAGCGTCAGCTCCAGCTGGTGCGGACGCCCGCCGGCGACCGTGCCGCGCAGGTCGGCCGGCACCCGGTAGTCCACCTGGAGCAGCGGCAGCGGCTGGGCGGCGTCCCCGGCCGGGCGGGCCGAGGTGAACTCCCAGGCCGTCTCGGTCCGGGTGGCCCACCGCCACTCGTCCGACGACCGCCGCGTGGTGACGTCCAGCCGGTAGCGGGCCGAACCCGGGGTGGTCGGAACCGGTGCCCAGCCGCCGGAAAGGTCGGCGATCTGCTGCCCGTCCCGGCTCAGCCGGCGCTCGACGGTGTCCTGCTCCTCGCTGAACCCGGCCGGGCTGTAGTGGCCGTCGGCGTCGACGAACTCGGCCACCCGCAGGTCGAGGTTGTCCCCGGTACGCGTGGGCACCGCCACCCCGGGACCCGCCGGCACGGCCGGCCGAGACACCGGCGCGTGCCAGGTTTCGGTGACCCGGTCGTCGGCGGCGTACTGCCGGGGCTGCTGCGTAGAGCCCCCAACCAGCCGGCCCCAGGACCAGGGGAGCCGGTGCAGCACCCGCTGCTGCCACCAGTTGTCCCCGGCGCTGACGAACTCCTGCCGCATGGTGCCGGTACGCACCAACCGCTTTTCGTCCATCCAGGAGTACTCCTGCCAGGGCCGCCAGCCGAACCGCTGCTCGCCGGCCCAGTCGAACCCGCCGGTGTCGGCGTAGCGGGCGGTCACCTCGGCCGTGTTGTCCGCGGTCACCTGGTGCACGATGCGGTCCGGGATCCGCCCCTTCGACACCTGCCACACGTCGTACAGGTAGGGGCTGTTCGGGGTCAGCGTCAGATCCAGCGTCACGCCTCCGGCCTTCGCCGCCGCGATCATCCGCTGCCCGTCGTCGTACGCGACCACCATCGACGGAATCGGCAGGCGGTCCCCGTCGGGAGCCCAGACCGTCCACGCGCTCCAATCCGCCGGGCGGACCATGAGCACCATCGCGGCGCCCGCCGCGACGGCATCGGCGACGATCTGGTCCTCCGCGACAACCTCGGGTCTGCTGGCGACCAACGCGGCCGCACCTCGCACCCCGGCTCGAGACAGCTCGGCGGGGGTGCCGTCGCCCGCCCACACCAGCGGCAGCTTCCGCCGGCCGTCCGGAGCCGGCGACTGGTGCAGCAGGTTGATGTCCAGCGGACCGGAGACGTTGCTGACCTTGGCGTCCACCATCGGGGCGACCAGCTGCCACCGCGAGGAGAACTCGAACTCGCCCTGGGTCACCGGCCGGGTGGGTGTGACGTTCACTTGCTGGACCGTGCTGAACTCCATCACGCCGTGGTCGACCTGCCGGCCGTTGCCGAAGATCCGGTGCTCGAAGAAGCTGATCACCGCCCGCTGCTCGGTCGGCTTCGGCGTCTCGATCCGCACCGGCGTGGCCTTGCGCGGGTCGAGCACCACGGTGAGATCCCGGTCGACCATCAGCTCGGGATCGGTGACCAGGGTGAGCTGCTCGTCCAGCGGTGCGCCGTGATTGATCAGCCCCTCGAGCAGGTACGGGCCCTCCTCGACCTGCACCTGCACCTCGCCGGGGATCCAACCGAGCTGGTCCGACTCGCGGTGTTCGCCGAAGAGGGTGAACACCGTCGCCACGCCGGACTGCCCGGCCATGTCCAGGGCGCGCAGGGTGACGGTGTGGATCGGGCCACTGAGGGTGAGCCCGACGGCCGTACGCACCGCGACACCGTCCGCGCCGGTGGCCACCAGCCACCCTCCGTGCACTCCCCGGTCCAGCTTCGCCGGGTCGGCGTGCAGCGGGACGTTCACACTGCCGCCGGCCGGCACGGTCACCTCCGTGCCGTCGAGCGACACCCCGTCCGGCTCGGCCGCACCGCGGTCCAGGTTGCGGAGCTCCAGCGCCAGCCGCAGGGTCTGCGGGGACGACGTGCCGTTGGTGTACGTAACGGTCCGCTCCACCGCCGCACCGCCGGTGTTCACCCGGCCGAAGTCGGCAGTGGCCGAGCCGTACACCCGCTGGCTCAGCGCGCCGGCCACGTCAACCCGGCCGCCGCCCTGCTCGAAGACGGTCAGCGCGGGGTTCGCCTTCGTCGTGCTGACCAGCGCGTCCTTGAGCTTCCCGGCGGTCCAGTCCGGGTGTTCCTGGGAGAGGATCGCCACCGCGCCGGCGACGTGCGGGGTCGCCATCGACGTCCCGGACGCCCGCGTGTACGCGTCGTCCACCGGCGTACCCATGGTGGTGCCGGCGGCGCGGGCGGCGACGATGCCGACGCCCGGGGCGGTGATCTCCGGCTTCAGGCCGTTGTCGCCGAGCCGGGGGCCGCGGCTGGAGAATTCGGCCAGATTGTCGTCGCGGTCCACCGCGCCGACGGTGAGCGCCGCGGTCGCGGCGCCCGGCGAGCCGACGGTTTGCGCCGCGCCCGAATTGCCGGCGGCGATCACGAAGAGGGTGCCGGTCTCGGCGGTGAGGTCGTTGACCGCCTGGCTCATCGGGTCGGTGCCGTCGGTGGCGCCGCCGCCGAGGCTCATGTTGACGACCTTGGCGCCGGAGTGGGCGGCCCACTCCATGCCCGCGATGATGTCCGAGCCGTAACCGTTGCCGTGGTCGTCGAGCACCTTGCCGACGAGCAGCCGCGCACCCGGCGCCACGCCCTTGCGCAGCCCGCCGGAGGCGGCGCCGCTGCCGGCGATGGTGGACGCCACGTGGGTACCGTGGCCGTGCCCGTCCTGCGCGCTGCCGGTGCCGCTGAAGTCCTTCGCCTCGACGATCCGCCCGGCCAGGTCGGGGTGGTTCGCGTCGACCCCGGTGTCCAGCACGGCGACCTCGACACCGGCGCCGTCCCGGCCGGCCGCCCAGGCCGCCGGGGCGCCAATCTGCGGCACGCTGTGCTCCAGGTCCGCGCGCACCCGCCCGTCCAGCCAGACCCGGTCGATGCCGGCGCCGAGCCGGGCCGGCGCACCGGCCGCGGTACGCGCCTGCGGCGTGCCACGCAGCGTCGTCCACAGCCCGCCGAGCTCCTTCTTGCCGACCTTCAGCGCGGCGCCGTTGATGCTCTCCAGCGGGCGGGCGGCGGTGGCCCCGGCGAGCGGACGGACCCGCCCGCCGGCCGGCTGCTGGTAGCGCACGATCAGTGGCAGCGCGCCCTGAGCGGCGTCGCCGTACCCGTCGGCGACCAGTTCCTGCACGTCGAAAAGGTCGGCGTCGAGCACACCGGCGGAGAGGTACGGCACGACGTCGCTGGGCAGCACCCGCAGCCCACCGTCGGCTTCGATGGTGTGGAAGGTGATCCGGTCCCGGCCGGGGCCGGGGTGGACGGTGGCGGCGACCCGACCGGGCGCGGCGGGAGACAGCTCCACCTGGTCGCCGGTGATCAGGGTGATGCGGGCGGGCGCGCCGCTCGTGGCGGTCGTGGCCGAACTCGGGCCACTGGGCCGGGCGGGCGGGTCGGCGGACGCCGGTGCGGTGAGTCCGACCACCAACGCGCCGACCGCGCCGGCACTGAGCCAGCGTGGGGATCGGTGCATGCGATGTACTCCTCTACTCCGAGGCCGGCCTCGGGGAGGTCGGCGCTCCGGAGTCTGCGCCGAAGATCATCGCTGGGTCACTAGGGAAGGCGCGCCGTACCGGCGACATGTCGCCAGGTGGACACGGAGCGACGGCGACCGCACGGCCGCGTGGCCGGCACGGGCCGGCGGGTACGTGCGCCGCCCCGCCCGGCGAGCGCTCAGCGCCGGCTGCCGCGCCAGCCCTGCACCGGCAGCCCGAACTTGGCCACCAGGCGGTCGGTGAACGGCCGGGCCCGCAGCCGGACGATGCGCACCGGCAGCGCGCCGCGGCGCACCGTCACCCGGGCGCCCGGCGGGAGGTCGAAGACCCGCCGGCCGTCGCAGCAGAGCACCGCGAGGGTGGTGAACGGGTCCACGGTGATCGAGAACGTGGAGGTGGGCGCGGTCACCAGCGGGCGGCTGAACAGCGCGTGCGCGCTGATCGGCACCAGCAGCAGGGCCTCCACCTCCGGCCAGACCACCGGGCCGCCGCCGGAGAAGGCGTACGCGGTGGAGCCGGTGGGGGTCGCGCAGACCACCCCGTCGCAGCCGTACCGGGACAGCGGACGGCCGTCGACGTCGACGAGCAGCTCCAGCATCTGGGCCCGCTCGCCCTTCTCGACGCTGATCTCGTTGAGCGCCCAGGACTCGATGGTCGGCCCGCCGTCGAACTCGGCCGTCACGTCGAGGGTGAGCCGTTCGTCCACGGTGTAGTTGCGCCCCACCACGTCGCGGACCGCCACGTCGAGGTCGTTGATCTCGGCTTCGGCGAGGAAGCCGACCTTGCCGAGGTTGATGCCGAGCAGCGGCGCCTTGGCGGGGCGGGCCAGCTCGGCCGCGCGCAGGAAGGTGCCGTCCCCGCCGAGGGCGAAGACGATCTCGGCGCCCTCGGCCGCCTCCGGCCCGGTCACCGGCACCACGCCGGGCAGGTCGAGGTCGTCGGCCTCCTCGGCCACCACCCGCACCTCGAAGCCGGCGGCGATGAGATCGGCGGCCACGGCCCGGGCGTGTTCGGTGCTGCGCCGCCGCCCGGTGTGCGTCACCAGCAGCGCGGTGCGGCTCACCGGGCCACCCGCCCGTGCCTGCCGCCGGGGCTCACCCCGTCGCTGTCGCCCACCGGATCCGCCTCTCGTCCCCTGCTCGTCGGGTTCCGCTCGTCGCTCACCCTGTCACCTCCCCGGTCCGGTCCGCCGGCAGTTCGCCGGCGGTGGCCGGGCCCTCGGGCCCCGCCGCCACCACGGCCCGCACCCGCTCGGGGTCGGCCGCCGGGGCGTCCCGGCGTAACCATACGAAGAACTCGACGTTGCCGCTGGGTCCCGGCAGTGGACTGGCCGCCACGTCGGCCAGGCCCAGCCCGAGCCCGGCCGCGGTGGCGGCCACGTCGAGCACCGCCTCGGCCCGCAGCGCCGGGTCGCGGACCACGCCGCCGGCACCCACCCGCTCCTTGCCCACCTCGAACTGCGGCTTGACCATCAACGCCAGGTCGCCGTCGGCGCGGGTGCAGCCGGCCAGCGCCGGCAACACCAGGCGCAGCGAGATGAACGACAGGTCGGCCACGGTCAGATCCACCTCGCCGCCGATGACCTCCGGGGTCAGGGTGCGGACGTTGGTGCGCTCGAAGACCTTCACCCGCTCGTCGGTGCGCAGCGGCCAGGCGAGCTGGCCGTACCCGACGTCCACCGCGACGACCTCGGCGGCGTCGGCGCGCAGCAGCACGTCGGTGAAGCCGCCGGTGGAGGCGCCCGCGTCGAGGCAGCGCCGCCCGGCGACGGTCAGCCCGCCCGGTGTGAACGCCGCGAGGGCACCGGCCAACTTGTGGCCGCCCCGGGAGACGTACTCGGCGCTGGGATCCTCGCCGGTGACCAGCAGCGGGTCGGCCGGGTCGACCATCGCGGCGGCCTTGCGCGCCGGCACCCCGCGCAGCTGGACCCGGCCGGCCTCGACCAGCGCGGCGGCCTGCTCCCGGGAACGGGCCAGGCCGCGGCGGACGAGTTCGGCGTCGAGGCGGGTACGACGTGCCATGGGGTGGTTCTCCGGTCGGTTCAGGCCTGGTCGATGGTGGCGAGGGTCTCCCGCAGCGTCTGGTACGCCGCCTCGTACTGGGCGATCTGGTCGGCCGGGGGCAACCCCTCGGCGTTGATCATCGCCTGCACGGCCGCGTCGACGGCCGGGTGGTGCGCCTCCTCGACGTCCTCGTACCCGGTCGGCGGCGGCCCCGGCCGGGGCCCGGGCGGCGGACCGGGACGCGCCCCCGGTGGCGGCCCCGGACGCGCGCCGGGCGGTGGCCCGGGGCGGAACGGGGCGCTCACCGGGCGCTCCGGCCGGCGGCGGGCGTCATTCCGTGCCGCCGGTGGTCCGCTTGCGCGGGGCGGCCTTCTTCACCGGCCGGGCCGGCGACGTCGCGCCGCCGCCGGTGGTGGTGCTCACCGACGCCGGTGGCTTCTTGGCGATGGCCTTCTTGGCAACGGCCTTCTTCGCCACCGCCTTGGTCGGGACGGGAACCGGCGGAACGCCCGAGCCGGCCGCCGCGCCACCGCTGGGGCCGGCGGTGGCCGGACCGGCCGCGCCCGTCGGGGCGACACCCCCCGGGGTGACGCCGACCGGCGACGTGCCCGGCAGCGGCCCGCCCGGGCCGCCCTTGGCCTCGCGCAGCTGCCGCTCCAGCTCGTGCACCCGGCGGGTCAGCTCGGCGACCTCGTCGGCGGTGGCCAGACCGACCGCCCCGAGCGCCCGGTCCACCTCGAAGCGGACCAGCTTGGTCAGCGCCTCACGGTTGGCGGCGCCGGTGGAGACGAGTTCCTCGGCGAGCGCCTGGAGCTGGGCGGCGGTCGCGCCGCCCGTGCCGACCAGCCGCCGCGCGGCGTCCTGGGCCTTCTTCCGGGGCGCCTCCGTCAGGCCCATGGCCAGCTCAAGGTAGGCGCGCCACGCATCCTGCATGCCGGTTTTCCTTCCGCGGGGCGGGGTGTGCGGGTCTCACGCTACCGGGCGCCCCGGACGGCCCATTGCGGTACGGTGCCGAGGAACGGCGTGGCGGGTGTGAGGAGACGATGTGGCCAGCGTGGACGAGTGCCGGCAGGCGTTGCACGACCTGGCGAGCCGGTTGGAGCGCCACGCCGAGGTGGGCCAGCGCATCGACCTGGACCGCACGCTCGCCTGCCGCGTCACCGACCTGGACACCGCGTTCCACGGCCGGATCACCGGCGGCCGGCTGGTCGACCTGGCCGATGGCGACGACGCCACGGCCAAGATCGCTCTGATCACCGGCAGCGACGACCTGGTCGCCCTGGTGCACGGTCAGCTCGACGTCACCAAGGCGGTCGCCTCCCGCCGAGTCTCGATCAAGGCGAACCCGTTCGACCTGATGAAGCTCCGCAAGCTGCTCTGACGGCCGGCGCGACGTCCGCCGGCCGCGATGGCCGGGCCGGTCAGGCCGACAGGCCGAGCGCCGCGAGAGCGCGTTGCGCCTCCGGCGTCGCGGGGCGCACGTCCGCGGCGTCCACCGGCGCCGACCAGGCCGCCGCGCAGAGCGCCACGAGGGCGTCCAGCGGCCGTCCCGCGCCGCGCAGCTCCAGGCCGCCGTCGACCCGGGCGGCGGACCAGCCGCCGGTCTCCGGCTCGCCCGGCACCCGGGCCACCGCCGCCGGGTCGAAGAGCCCGGCCAGGTTCAACGCCACGTACGTCGGCCGGCGCGACTCGGGCGCCGCCAGCAGTTCGGGTACGTCGCTGACGCCGGTCAGCACCAGCAAGCTGTCCAGCCCGGCACGGCGGGCACCCTCGATGTCGGTGTCGAGGCGGTCGCCGACGACCAGCGTCCGGCCTGCGCCGGCGCGGCGCGCGGCGGTGGCGAACAGGGCCGCCTCGGGCTTGCCGACGACCACGTCCGGTTCCCGGTCGAGGGTGTGCCGCAGCGCGGCCACCAGCGAGCCGTTGCCGGGCAGCGGGCCACGGCCGCTGGGCAGCGTCCGGTCGGTGTTGGTGGCCACCCAGGTCGCCCCGGCACGGATGGCGACGGACGCCTCGGCCAGGTCCGCCCAGCCCACCTGCGGGCCGTACCCCTGGACCACCGCGACCGGCGACTCGTCGGCGCGGGCCACCGGGGTGAGCCCGGCGGCGCGGATCTCGGCGCGCAGCGCCTCCGCGCCGACGACCAGGACCGGCGCCCCGGCGGGGAACCGGTCGCGAAGCAATTCGGCGGCGGCCGCGGCGGAGGTCAGCACCTCGTGCGGCTCGGCCGCCACGCCCATGCCGGTGAGCAGGTCGGCGACCTCGCTCGACCGGCGCGAGGCGTTGTTGGTCGCGTACGCGACCGCGCGGCCGTCGGCGTGCAGCCGGCCGACCGCCTCGACCGCGCCGGGGATCGGCCGGTCGATCAGGTAGATCACCCCGTCCAGGTCGAACACGACCAGGGTGTACCCGTCGACCAGCCGATCCCCGGCGACCTCGGTCATCGCTGGTCCGACTCCGACCCCCGCCCGGCCGGCTCGTCGCCGGCCGGCGGCACGGCGTCGGTCACGGTCGACTCGGCGTCGGCCGCGGGCGGCTCGGCCGCGACGGCCGTGGCCGCCTCGTCGGTGAGCTCGTCGTCGGTGAGCCCGTCCGCGTCACGGTCGTCGTCCTGGTCGCGGTCGTCGTCCTCGTCGCGGTCGTCGTCCTCGTCGTCGAAGTCGTCGTCCTCGTCGTCCTCGTCGTCGTCCTCGTCGTCGAAGTCGTCGTCCTCGTCGTCGCGGTCGTCGTCCTCGTCGTCCTCGTCGTCGTCCTCGTCGTCGCGACGGTCCTCGTCGGTGAGGTCGCCGGCGGCGGTGAGGTCGACGTCCGGCTGCGCCGGCACCGCGCCGGGCGCGCCGGGACCGGTGGCGATCTCCTCGGCCGGCTCGTCCTCCTCGTCGCCCTCGATCAGCACGCCGTCGAGTTCGAGCAGCCGCTCCGCCGCGTCGGTCTCACCATCGGTGTCCACGTCGGCGGCGCGGGAGAACCACTCGCGGGCCTCCTCGCGACGGCCGCCGGCCAGCAGCGCGTCGGCGTAGGCGTAGCGCAGCCGGGCCGTCCACGGGTCGGTCGAGTCGGTGGTCAGCTCGGGAACCTGGAGCATGGCCACCGCGGCGTCCTTCTGCCCGAGGTCACCCCGGGCACCGGCGGCCACGATCAGCAGCTCGATGGCGACGGCCTGGTCGAGCTTCTCCCGGTCCGCGCCCCGGAACAGGTCGATGGCCCGCTCCGGACGCCCCAGCGCCCGCTCGCAGTCGGCGAGCACCGCCAGGTGACTCTGCAACCCGGTCATCCGGTGGTACGTCCGCAGCTCGGCGATGGCCGTCTGCCACTCCGCGGCGTGGTACGCGGCCAGCCCGACCGCCTCCCGCACCGCGGAGATCCGCGAGGCCAGCCGGCGGGCCGCCATCGCGTGGGCGAGCGCCTCGGCAGGGTCCTCGTCGATCAGCTGACCGGTCGCGACCAGGTGCCGGGCGACGGTCTCCGCCACCGGCTTGTTCAGCGAGAGCAGCTCGGCGCGGACGGCCGTGTCGAGGTCGGTCGCGGAGATCTCGTCCGGCAGCGCCGGCGCGACCGCGCGACCACCCTCGACCTCGTCCTGCCGCTCACGGTCGGGGCCGAACCCACCCTCGCGGCGCCGGTCCTCGAAGCCCCGCTGGTCGTCACGACGCGGCCGGTCACCGGGGCCACCACGCTCGGGCCGCTCGCCACCGCGGTAGCCGCCCTCACGGCGGTCACCGCCGCGGTAGCCGCCCTCGCGGCGCTCGCCGCCCCGGTAGCCACCCTCACGGGGCGCCTCGCCCTCGCGGCGGAAACCACCCTCACGGCGCTCACCGCCACGGGTGTCGCCCTCACGGCGCTCGCCACCACGGAAACCGCCGCCACCGGGCGCCTCGCCCTCGCGGCGGAAACCACCCTCACGGCGCTCACCGCCACGGGTGTCGCCCTCACGGCGCTCGCCACCACGGAAACCGCCACCACGGGGCGCCTCGCCGTCCCGGCGGAAGCCACCTTCGCGGCGCTCGCCGCCCCGGGTGTCGCCGTCACGGCGGAAACCACCCTCACGACGGTCACGGTCACCGCCGGCGAAGCCGCCCTCACGGCGCTCGCTGCCACGGTAGCCACCGCCGCGCGGCGCCTCGCCGTCACGGCGGAAACCGCCCTCGCGCGGACCGGAACGGTAGCCGCCCTCGCGCCGCTCGCCGTCACGGAAGCCGCCACCACGGGGCGCCTCGCCGTCCCGGCGGAAACCACCCTCACGGCGCTCACCGCCACGGGTGTCGCCGTCGCGGCGGAAGCCGCCACCTTCGCGGCGGTCACCGCCACGGAAGCCACCCTCACGGCGGTCACCGCCACGGAAGCCACCCTCACGAGGCGCGTCGCCGTCGCGGCGGAAACCACCCTCACGGCGCTCACCGCCACGGGTGTCGCCGTCGCGGCGGAAGCCACCCTC